>CAYHXK010000107.1:0-8119 GCA_964360125.1 uncultured Sterolibacterium sp. | reverse complement strand
GGAAATGGGCGCCCTCCGGCAATTCGAAAGTCACCAGCTTCAAGCTGCAGGGCGAATACTTCCGCCGCAAGGAAGACGGCGAGATCGTGCCTGTCGCTACAAGCATCGCCGAACCCTTCGCCTCGCGCCAGTCAGGCTGGTATCTGCAGGGTGTGTACCAGTTCGCGCCGAGCTGGCGCGTCGGCTACCGTTATGATCGCCTCGACTACGGCAGCATAGCCAGCGCTTCGGTGGCCAATGGCAGCTTGTCCGTCCTCGCTCCATACAACCCTCGACGCAACACGCTGATGACCGACTGGAGCCCGAGCGAATTCGCGCGCCTGCGTCTGCAATACGCCCGCGATGAGTCGCGCCTCGGCGTCACCGACAAGCAAATCTGGCTGCATTACATCATGAGCCTCGGCGCCCACGGCACCCACAAATTCTAAGGAACCGACATGAAACGTCTGCTATCCGCATTGACTGTACTGTGGGCCATGCTGCCGGTTTTCCCAGCCTACGCCGCGCTCAACATCTTTTCCACCGTCCCCGAATGGGGGGCGCTGGCGCAGGAGATCGGCGGCGATCGCGTCAAGGTGTTCACCGCCACCCAGGCGCTGCAGGATCCGCACCGGGTCGAGGCCAGACCCTCGCTGATCGCGCGCGCCCGCAACGCCGACCTGGTCCTCGCCACCGGCGCCGAACTGGAGGCCGGCTGGTTGCCGGTGGTGCTGCGCGAAGCCGGCAATCCGCGCATCCAGCCTGGGCAACCCGGCTACTTCGAGGCGGCGCGCCAAGTGCGCATGCTGGAGATTCCGCAGCGCCTGGATCGCGCCGATGGCGACATTCATGCCGGCGGCAATCCGCACATCCAGACCGATGCGCGCAATTTCCTGCCGATCGGCAGCGCGCTGGCGATGCGTCTCGCCGAGCTCGACCCGCCCAACGCGACGGCCTATCAGGCCGGCTTCAAGGCGTTTGCCGGCAAATGGCGGACGGCGCTGGCACGCTGGGAGAAGCAGGCTGCGCCCATGCGCGGCATGCCGGTGGCGGTGCAACACAAAGCTTTCATCTACCTGACCGATTGGCTGGGCTTGAAGGAAATCGCCACGCTCGAACCCAGGCCGGGCGTCGATCCTTCCGCCGCGCATCTGGCCAGGCTGGCGGCCCAGTTCGCCAGCCAGCCGCCGCGGCTGGTGTTGCGCTCGGCCTACGATGCGCCGCGCGCCGCCGAATGGCTCTCCGAGCGCAGCGGGGTGCCGGTGGCGGTGTTGCCCTTCACCGTCGGCGGCAACGAACGGGCGAAGGATCTGTTCGGCCTGTTCGACGACAGCGTCGAGCGTCTGGTCAAGGCGCTCAAATGACGGCCGAGACGATAGACTGGAGCGTGCTGGCGCCGGCCTTCGCCGCCGGCCTGCTGGTGCTGGCCACCCATGTGCCGCTGGGTATCGAGGTGCTGAAGCGGGGGATCATTTTCATCGACCTGGCGATTGCCCAGATCGCGGCGCTGGGCGTGATCTTTGCCAGTCTGCTGGGCTGGGAAGGCGACAGCCTGGCGGTGCAGGGCTGCGCGGCGCTGGCGGCGCTGGGCGGCGCGCTGTTGCTGACGCAGGCCGAACGGTTGTGGCCGGAGATGCTGGAGGCGCTGATCGGTCTTGCCTTCGTGCTGGCCGCCAGCGTCGGCATCCTGCTGCTGGCCGGCAACCCGCATGGCGGCGAGCATCTGAAAGACCTGCTGGCGGGACAAATCCTCTGGGTCAGTCCGCGCCAGCTCGGTGTTGCCGCGCTCGTGGCGGTGCCGGTGCTGGGGTTGTGGTTCTGGCGTGGCGCGCGCGGCGCAGGCTTGGGCCGTGGCGGCTTTTATCTGCTATTCTCGATTACGGTGACGATCTCGGTGCAACTGGTGGGTGTGTTCCTGGTATTTGCCAGCCTGATCGCGCCGGCGGTGGCTACGCGCGGCGCCGGCGCTGGCGTTGCTGCGCCGTGGCGCCGTCTGCTTGCAGCTTATGCGATCGGGATCGCAGGTTATGCGGCCGGCCTGATCCTGTCGGCGCTGTATGACCTGCCTTCCGGCGCCGCGATCGTCTGTGCCATGTGCGGCCTGGCGCTGGCGGCGGTGATGCTGAATGGCAGGGGTAAAGTGCAGTACGTTGCTACCGGACCGTAGATGTAGCCCAAGGTTCGTTCAGGCATCCTTGAAATTTGGCATCGCGCCGCCATATGCCGCCAGGCGCACATTTTCACATTGAAAGCCTCTTCATGGAACAGTACCACGGCACCACCATTCTTTCCGTGCGCAAAGGCAACGTCGTCGCTCTCGGCGGCGATGGCCAGGTGACGCTCGGCAATATCGTCGTCAAGGCCAGCGCGCGGAAAATCCGGCGGCTCTACAACGACCGCATCCTGGCCGGGTTTGCCGGCGGCACGGCGGATGCCTTCACGCTGTTCGAGCATTTCGAGGCCAAGCTGGAGAAACATCAGGGCAACCTGCTGCGCTCGGCCGTGGAACTCGCCAAGGACTGGCGCACCGACCGCATGTTGCGCCGGCTCGAAGCCATGCTGGCGGTGGCCGACCGCGACAACTCGCTGATCATCACCGGCAATGGCGACGTACTCGAACCCGAGCTGGGCATCGTCGCCATCGGCAGCGGCGGCCCCTACGCCCAGGCCGCAGCGCGCAGCCTGCTGGAGAACACCGAACTGACGCCGGTCGAGATCGTCAAGAAATCCCTGACCATCGCCGGTGACTTGTGTATCTACACCAACCAGAACCACCTCATCGAAGTGCTTGAGTGAGGCGTGAGGCGTGAGGAGAACCCCCCCTTGCGCCGAATCGACTCCTCGCCCCTTACACCTCGCTCCTTACGCCTCACTCCTCACTATGACTCAGATGACCCCGCCGGAAATCGTTTCCGAACTCGACAAGCACATCGTCGGCCAGTCGCGCGCCAAGCGCGCCGTGGCCATCGCCCTGCGCAACCGCTGGCGCCGGGCGCAGGTGGATGAACCCTTGCGCACGGAGATCACGCCGAAGAACATCCTGATGATCGGACCCACCGGCGTCGGCAAGACCGAGATCGCGCGGCGCCTGGCGCGGCTGGCCAACGCGCCCTTCATCAAGGTGGAGGCAACCAAATTCACCGAGGTCGGCTATGTCGGGCGCGATGTGGATACCATCATCCGCGACCTGGTCGAGACCGCCATCAAGGACGGCCGCGAGGCGGCGATGCGCGGCGTGCGCAGCCGGGCCCAGGACGCCGCCGAGGACCGCATCCTCGACGCCCTGCTGCCGCCGGCGCGGTCGGTGGGGCCGAGCGCCGGTTTTCACGAAGACGCGCCTGCCATCGAAGACTCCTCTACAAGCTCCACGCGGCAGAAATTCCGCAAGAAGCTGCGCGAAGGCGAACTCGACGACAAGGAAATCGAGATCGAAGTGGCGGCGGTTTCGGCGCAGATGGAAATTTTCGCGCCGCCCGGCATGGAGGAACTGACCCAGCAGATCCAGGGCATGTTCCAGAACATCGGCGGCGGCCGCCGCAAGACCCGCAAGCTGAAGATCAAGGAGGCATTAAAGACCATTGCCGACGAAGAGGCGGCGCGTCTCATCAACGACGACGAGATCAAGACCCAGGCGCTGCGGAACGTCGAGCAGAACGGCATCGTCTTCCTCGACGAAATCGACAAGATCGTCTCCCGCTCGGAGACGCACGGCGCCGAGGTTTCGCGCCAGGGCGTGCAGCGCGACCTGCTGCCGCTGGTCGAGGGTACCACGGTGTCGACCAAGTACGGCATGATCAAGACCGACCACATCCTGTTCATCGCCAGCGGCGCGTTTCACCTCGCCAAGCCGTCCGACCTGATCCCGGAAATGCAGGGGCGCTTTCCGATCCGCGTCGAACTGGATTCGCTGTCCGTCGACGACTTCGCCCGCATCCTCACCGGCACCGACGCCTGCCTGACGCGCCAGTACCAGGCGCTGCTGGGCACCGAGGAGGTGACGCTGGACTTCACCGACGACGGCATCCGCCGCCTGGCGGAGATCGCCTACGCGGTGAACGAGACGACCGAGAACATCGGCGCCCGCCGCCTGTACACGGTGATGGAGAAACTGCTCGAGGAGGTTTCCTTCGAGGCCGGCAGGCACGGCAGCATGGCAATTACTATCGATGCGGCCTACGTCGATAGCCGACTCAAGGAACTGGCGCAGAGCGAGGATCTGGCGCGTTACGTTTTGTAAACCCAGAAGAAGCATTTGCTCCACCAAGAACACCAGTTTGGACTAGACAAGCAGACGTTGATTGGCTAAGCTTGGCTAGACAATTTACCCAGGAGTCGGTCATGCAGGTCAACATGCTGGAAGCCAAGAATGCCTTGTCGCGCCTGGTCGCGGCGGCTGAGCGCGGCGAGGATGTGATCCTCGCCCGTGACGGCAAACCGGTAGCGAAGATCGTCCGCTACCAGACGCCCAAGGTGAAACCGCCGGGTGCCTGGAAAGGCAAGGCAAAAGTCTCGCCCGATTGGGATAGTCCCGAAACCAATGCCGAGATCGCCGCGTTGTTTGAAGAATCGGCAATGCGAGGACTTTGAGCGTGTTGCTGCTGGATACCAATATCGTCTATCGATGGCTGATGGCGCTTCCCCTCCCCGGCCCGGTGGTTCAACGTATCCGCAGCGAAGGCGCGATGGTCAGCATTCTTTCGCCATGGGAAATGCTGATCAAGCACCAGGTCGGCAAGCTCGACCTGCCGACACTTGACGTCGCAGGCGATATCGCGGCCCAAGGTTTTGGCTTGCTGGCGATCAAGCCGGAGCACTTGCTGGCGTTGATCGAGTTGCCCAAGCTTCACCGCGATCCATTTGATCGCCTGCTGCTGGCGCAGGCCAAGGCCGAGGGCGTGACGGTAGTGTCCACCGACCGGATTTTCGGCGAGTATTTGTCGAATGCATGGGTGGTGTGACGAGGTTACAAACTAATGCAACCTGATATTGGAGGCATGGGATGAACACTGCGGTCACCATCGTTGAACCTCGCATTGCCGAGCTGCGCGTCGCCGAGGCAGAAATCACCGCTTATCTCGTCGACGGCCGTACCGTGAGCGTGCGCTTGCCTGGTCGCAAATAATAGGGGACGCAAATAATAGGGGACGCACCACGTTTTTCTAGAGGAACATCCAATGCGCAACATCATCGAAATCGAATGCCCACCTGAGCTTCTGATCGGCTTGCATTCCAACGCCGAACAGTTCGCCGAGCGTATCAAGCGCGAGGCGGCTTATGGCTTGTTCCGCGAGGGGTCCATTTCCTCCGGGATTGCCGCCCGCTGGCTAGGCGTGCCACGTGCCCATTTCCTGATGGATGCCATGCGGCATGGCGCCACTCTACTGGAAAATTCGGACGACGACTTTCGGCGTGAAACAAGCCTGCCATGAAAGTTTTTTCGAATACGACGCCGTTCATTGCGCTTGCCTCGATCCAGCGCATTGACCTGTTGTCGAAGAAGTCATTGGCGAGTGTGCCGCTGGCGGCTTGATTGCTGTCCCACCTTTGCGGGAGCTGGATTGGATCGTTCCTGTAGTAGCGCCTATACAACCTGCGCCTCACGTGCTTCTTGAACTGGATAACGGTGAAAAGCGACATTGCAAGCAGCCCTTTTAGAACAGGCCGATCTGGTTCTAATGGATGAAAAGATTGGCCGCAACATGGCGGAATATCTCGGCCTCAAGGTTTCCGGTACCTTGGGCGTCTTACTCAAAGCTCGCAAGCTTGGACTGCTTGTTTCATTTCGAGGTGAAGTGCAAGTCATGCAGGAACAGGGCATCTTCTACAACTCGGCGCTGATTGAGCGTATGGCGGCAACCGTTGGGGAATAGAAGTTACACCAATGCGCAATCCGCCGCCTGGCGAACACCATCGACGCGGCCTATGTCGACAGCCGCCTCAAGGAACTGGCGCAGAGCGAGGATCTGGCGCGCTACGTTTTGTAATTAGCTCTTGACCGGCCGCTTGCCGAGCTTGCGCTGCAGGGTGCGCCGGTGCATGTTCAGCGCCCGCGCGGTGGCCGAGATATTCCCGGCATGCTCCAGCAGGATGCGCTGGATGTGTTCCCACTCCATGCGTTCCACCGATAGCGGCGTGCTCGGCGGCGGGCTGTCGGCGGGCTGCTTCCCAAGCGCGCCGACACCGAAGGCGGCCAGCAGCGTATCGACTTCCACCGGCTTGGCGAGATAGTGGGCGGCGCCGAGCTTGATGGCTTCCACCGCGGTGGCGATGCTGGCGTAACCGGTCAGCACCACGATGCTGCCGTCGGGGCAAGCGCGCTTGAGCGGCGCCACCAGCGCCAGGCCGCTCATGGAACCACCGCTGCCGGCGAGGTTCAGGTCGAGCACGATCATCTGCGGCCGCATTTGTTCGGCCAGCGTTAAAGCTTCGGCGGCCGTGTGCGCGCCGCTCACCGCATAGCCGCGGCGCGTCAGGGCGCGGCAGAGGATGCGGTTGAACAGCGGATCGTCGTCGATCACCAGCATGCGTTGCGTCATGGTCTCTACATTCATGCGAGCTCCGCCAGCAGTGCCTGCAAGGGCAGTTCGACGCGGACCAGGGTGCCGCCGCCGGCGCGCGCCTCCATGGAGATGCTGCCATCATGGCGGGCGATGGCGGCATGGGCGAGATACAGGCCGATGCCCGCGCCTTCAGGCCGCGTGCTGAAAATTTCGCGACCGGCTTTTTGCAGTAATGCCGCTTCGATGCCCGGGCCGCGGTCGAGTATCTCCAGTTGCAGCCGCTCATGCGTCCAGCGTGCGACGATTTCCACGTCGGCCGGACTGGCATCGGCGGCGTTGTTGAGCAAGCTGAGCAGCGCCTGCTCCAGTGTCGCCTCGCCGACGATGCGCGGCGCCTGGGAACCATTGGCACTGCCCGTCAAAGTCAGGCGCGGCGCGGCCTGCGGGCGCAGCGTGCGCCAGTGCGCGACGATCCGTTCGATCCAGCGGTCTACGCTGACGCCACTGCCATCCTCTGCGCGCGCCGCCCCGGCGCTTGCCGCCAGACCGGAAATGATGCGTTTGCAGGCGGCGATCTGTTCCCGCAGCAGCTTCAGGTCGTCGCGCTGGGCGGACGAGGTAGCGGGATCGTCGGCCAGTTCGCCGGCGAGTACCGCCATCGTCGCCAGCGGCGTGCCGAGTTCATGCGCGGCGCCGGCGGCGAGGTTGCCCAATGCCACGATGCGTTCGTCGCGCAGCGCCTGTTCGCGCGCCGCCGCCAACTGTTGTTCGCGTTTGCGCAGGGAAGCCGTGATATGGGTGACGAAGCCGGCGATGAGCAGCGCGGATGCGGCAAAGGTCAGCCACATGCCGATCAGATGCATCTGCATGGCGCGATCGACGTCCTCCACCGTCAGCGCTACGCTGAACCGCCACAGCAGCGAATAAGCCACCACGCTCAGGCCGGCCAACACCCAGGCCTGGCGTGCCGGCAAGATCGCCGCGGCGACCGCCACCGGCGGCAGATACAGCGAGGTGAGCGGATTGGCGGGGCCGCCCGAAAACGCCAGTAATGCCGTCAGCATGGCAAGGTCGGCGCCCAGGTGCGCCAGCAATTCCCCATTGCCGACCGGCGTCGCGCGTTTCAGGCGCAGCCAGGTCAACAGATTGAGGGCGGCCCACAGGGTGAGCAGGATCAGGGACGGAACCAGCGGAACCACAATCTGGAACAACGGCCGGGCGACCGCGATCATTATCGACAGGCCGACGATGGCCAGGCCGCGCAGCCAGATCAGCCGCTGCAGATTTTCGGCGCCGGCAGGCGCTGTGGATTTCCGGGAGAGTTGCGGCTTGGGCATCGGCGGTCGCTGCGCAGGGGAAGCCCGATTTTAGCGCCCGCGCTTGGGTTTGGGGCGCTGGCGCAGCCACTTCGCGCCAGACTGCGACAATCCGTCGCATGGCGAGGGCTGTCTGCTCACGGTGGAAGATATTTGCCGGGGCAGCTATACTGCCTCGACGACTCCAGCCCTGTGAGGAAGGACCATGAATGCCATCGCCGAGAAACTCCATCTGCTCGAAACGGTTGCGCCCAACGATGCCCTTCTGGCCTCGATGCTGGACAAGGTGTTGGGTGCGGTAGCCGATCAATACCGGCAGAAGCT
>CAYHXK010000106.1:0-8209 GCA_964360125.1 uncultured Sterolibacterium sp. | reverse complement strand
GCGCAGTTGAGGCCGAAGGTCAGCGGCTGCGCATGGCGCAGGGAATTCCAGAAGGCTTCCGCGGTCTGGCCCGACAGGGTGCGCCCGGAGGCATCGGTGATGGTGCCGGAGAACATGACCGGCAAACGCTGGCCGCGCTCGTCGAACAGCCGCTCGATGGCGAACAGGGCCGCCTTGGCGTTGAGGGTATCGAACACCGTTTCCACCAGCAGCAGGTCGGCGCCGCCGTCGGCCAGGCCGCGCGCCGCCTCCAGGTAGGTGGCGACCAGTTCGTCGAAATCCACATTGCGGAAGCCGGGGTCGTTGACGTCCGGCGAGAGCGAGGCGGTGCGCGAAGTCGGCCCCAGCACGCCGGCGACCCAGCGCGGCTTGGCGGGATTCTGCGCGGTGAATGCGTCGCAGGCCAGACGCGCGACGCGCGCGCCGGCGAGGTTCAACTCATAGACGATAGCCTCCAGCCCGTAGTCGGCCTGGGAGATGGCGGTGGCGTTGAAGGTATTGGTCTCGACGATGTCGGCGCCGGCCTCCAGGTACTCGGCGTGGATGCCGCGTATCAGCTCGGGACGAGTCAGCAGCAGCAGATCGTTGTTGCCCTTGAGGTCCCGCGGATGCGCGGCAAAGCGCGTGCCGCGATAATCCGCCTCGACCAGGCCATGGCGCTGGATCATGGTGCCCATGGCGCCGTCGAGGATCAGGATGCGCTGGCTGAGAAGGTCGCGGAGTTCGTGGCTGCGGTCGGGCTGCATGAAAGTCGATAAAGTCTTGGGTAAGGCTTGAACCCACCAGTTTATCACGCAGAAAATCACACCCCGCCCTGGTTAAACGAGCCGGCCGGAGCCTGGTCTATAATGCAACTCCCAACCGCTCAGCGGGACGCCATCATGAAACACCTCTCCCCCAAAGAAGCCAGCCAGCTGCTCCACGACAATCCACTGGCCTTGTTCATCGACGTCAGAAGCGAAATGGAATTCCTCTTCGTCGGCCATCCGGTCGGCGCCATCATGATTCCCTGGAACGATGGACCGGAGTGGGAAATCAATCCGCACTTCGTCGCCCACGTCAAGAAGGCCGCCAGCGTCGATCGTCCCATCATCCTGATTTGTCGCAGCGGCAATCGTTCCAAGGACGCCGGCGCGGCGCTGGAGCAAGCCGGCTTCAGCGAAGTTTACAACGTGCTGCATGGCTTCGAAGGCGAACTCGACGATCATCACCGGCGCGGCAGCCTCACAGGCTGGCGCTTTGACGGCCTGCCGTGGGAACAGTGCTGAAGAGGTTGGCGGCGGTCCGCTGGCGTCGCCTCTTGCTGGAAGCCCTGCTGGTTTTCGCCGTCATCGTTGGGGTGCAGCTGTACCAGTCGCGCGGCCTGCCGGAGGGCGCAGCGCCGGCGCTCGAAGGCAACTTGGCCAATGGCAGCACTACCAGCCTGGCCGAGGTGCTCCGGCAGGCCGGCGGCAAGCCGGTGCTGGTGGCCTTCTGGGCTACTTGGTGCCCGGTATGCAAGGCCGAAGAAGGCAACCTCGCCGCCATCGCCCGCGATACCCCCTTCATTGGCGTCGCCATGCAGTCGGGCGATGCGGTGGCGGTGGCGCGGCACCTCAAGGATCGCGGTCTCGACTTTTCTTCCATCCCCGACCCTGCCGGCGTTCTGGCCGCGCAATGGAGGGTGCGCGGCGTACCGACGCATTTCATCGTCGATGGCCAAGGCCAGGTGCGCTTTCGCGAGGTCGGCTACGTCACGACGCTCGGCCTGCGGGCGCGGCTATGGTGGGCGCAACGCTTCCCCGCATGAGCATTCCGACCGCGGCTCGCAGTTTTCCGCCGCTGGCGCTGGCCTGGTCGGTGTGGGGACTCGGCGCGCTGCTGTACCTGATCGGCTTCTACCAGCGCGTGGCGCCGGCCGTCATCACCGATCAACTGATGGCGGAGTTCGCCATCGGCGCGGCGGCGCTGGGTAATCTCTCGGGCTTCTATTTCTATTCCTATGTCGCAATGCAGATCCCCACCGGCGTCATCGCCGACCGCTGGGGTCCGCGCCGCCTGCTCACCCTGGGCGCCGGCGTGGCGGCGCTCGGCACTGCCCTGTTCGCCCTGGCGACCAGCCTGTGGTGGGCCAACGCCGGACGGCTATTGATCGGCGCTTCGGTGGCGGTGGCCTTCGTCTCCATGCTCAAGCTCGCCAGTCACTGGTTCGCGCCGCGCCAATATGCCCTGGCTTCGGGCATGGCGTTGTTGATGGGGGTGGTCGGCGGGGTGGCGGCCGGCGTGCCGCTGCGCATGCTGGTGGAAGCTTTCGGCTGGCGCGCGGTGATGGTCGCCTCGGCCGGAGTGACGGCGCTGCTGTGCCTCGCCACCTGGTGGCTGGTGCGCGACGATCCCGCCGAACGCGGTTATGCCAGCCACTCCCAGCACGCGCACGCTGGCCATGGCCCTACCGAGCACACGCCGATACTGCACGGCCTGCTCGAAGTGCTGCGCTATCGGAATATCTGGATACTGCTATTGACGCCAATTGGCGTCACCGGCGCCATCCTCACCTTCGCCGGCCTGTGGGGCGTGCCCTACCTGCGCCAGGTGTATGGGCTCGACCCGAAAACCGCGGCGGCGATCACCTCCACCCTGCTGGTGGCCTGGGCGCTGGGCGGGCCGCTGCTCGGCACCTGGTCGGAACGCAGCGGACGCAGAAAACCGCTGTATGTGCTGACCACCGGCATCGCGCTGGCCGGCTGGGCGGCGATCATCTTCCTGCCGCTGCCCTTGTGGCTGCTGGTGACGGTGCTGGTGCCCATCGGCTTCGCCTCCGGCAACGTCATTCTCGGCTTCGCCTGTGCCAAGGAATCGGTGCCGCTGCGGCTGACGGGTACGGCCTCGGGTGTCTGCAACATGGGACCACTGATTGGCGGCATGCTGCTGCAACCGGGGGTCGGCTGGATGCTGGACCGCCATTGGACCGGGACGTTGGTGAACGGTGCGCGTACTTATGACGCCGCCGCCTATCAGGCCGGATTCGGCCTGATATTCGCATGCATAGTCGTCTCGCTGCTGCTGATCTCATTTTTGCGCGACACGCATTGCAAGCAGGTCGTTTGAAGTATCAGTTTCCCCGCGCGCCGATCAGCCGGAATACGTACGTATCGATTTGGTACTCGCTGCGCTGAACTGGCAGCAAACATTCAGCCTTCGCCCAGGCCGCGGCGGTAATGCACCGCCTCGGCAATATGCGGACTGCGAATTTTCCCGGCGTCGGCCAGATCGGCGACCGTGCGCGCCACCTTGAGGATGCGATGGTAGGCGCGCGCCGACAGCGACAGGCGGAGGATGGCCTGCTTCAGCAGTTGCACGCCGGCCTCGTCCGGCCGGCAGTATTCCTCCACTTCGGCCGGTTCCAGCAGGGCGTTGGCCTTGCCTTGCCGGGACAGCTGGCGTTCCCGCGCGCCGACCACGCGCGCGCGCACCGCGGCGGACGGCTCGCCGTCGCCGCGTGCCTGCAATTCAACATCGGACAACGCCGGCACGGCGATCATCAGGTCGATGCGGTCGAGCAGCGGACCGGAAAGCTTGCCGCGATATTTCGCCACCTGGTCGGGCGTGCACCGGCACTTGCCGTTGGCATGGCCGAGCCAGCCGCAGGGACAGGGGTTCATCGCCGCCACCAGTTGGAAGCGGGCAGGAAAATCGGCGCGCCGGGCGGCGCGGGAGACGCAGATGTGGCCGCTTTCGAGCGGCTCGCGCAAGGCTTCCAGCACGCGCCGCTCGAACTCCGGCAGCTCGTCGAGGAACAGCACGCCATGGTGCGCCAGGGAAATTTCCCCCGGTCGCGGCACGCTGCCGCCGCCGACCAGCGCCGCGCTGGAGGCCGAGTGATGCGGCGCGCGATAGGGACGCCTGCCCCAGTCTTCGCTGCGGAAACGCCCGGCCAGCGATTGCACGGCGGCGCTCTGCAACGCTTCGGCCTCGGTCATGGCCGGCAGGATGCCGGGGAAGCGGCTCGCCAGCATCGACTTGCCGGTGCCGGGCGGGCCGGAGAGCAGCAGCGAGTGGCTGCCGGCGGCGGCGACTTCCAGCGCGCGCTTGGCTTGCGCCTGGCCTTTGACTTCGGCGAGATCCGGGTAGTCAGGCTGCGTCAGCAGTGCCTCGCCGGCGTAGGGCACGAGTGGTGCCAGACCATTAAGATGCGCGCAGACTTCGAGCAGCGTGCGCGCCGGCAGGATGGTGGCGGAACGCACCAGTGCAGCCTCCGCCGCGCTCTCGGCGGGCAGCACGAAACTGCGTGAATTCGCGCTGGCGCTTGCCTGGGACATCGCTGCGCACATCGCCAGGGCGCCGCGGATAGCGCGCAACTCACCGCCCAGCGCCAGTTCGCCGGCGAATTCGTAATTCTCCAGGCCCTTCCCTTTGACCTGACCCGAGGCGATCAGGATGCCCAGCGCGATCGGCAGATCGAAACGGCCGGATTCCTTGGGCAGATCGGCCGGGGCGAGATTCACCGTGATGCGCCGTTGCGGAAATTCGAAGCGGCAGTTCTGGATTGCCGCGCGCACCCGATCGCGCGCCTCCTTGACCTCGGTGTCCGGCAGGCCGACCAGGGTGAAACCGGGCAGGCCGGCGGCGAGGTGCACCTCGACGGTGACTTCGGGCGCTTCCATGCCGGCGAGGGCGCGGGACTTGAGTACAGCCAGGGGCATGACGAATGAAAATAGCGGCGGATGCGGCGATTATATGCCGTCGCCGAACTCGCCGCCGAATCCGCCTCCCATGCTTGTAGTCTGCTTTGCCATTCCTGGAACAGTCGATGTTGCGAGTTCTGCTGAAACCCGCTACCCGAAATGCCGCAAAGGTGTCACCCGAAGCGCTGTCAAAACGCTATTTGACGTCCGAGTCGCGAGCGGACCGAAACGCCGATTGAACCGGTTTGCCCAACGAATTGGCCATGGCGCCGCACCGATTAGTCGGATGGCGCCGGATGGCGAGCCTTCGACGAGTGCCAGACCGTCACTCTCGATGCGCAGTCGTTCTCCCTTGGCAAGCAGGAAGTCGCCGGCCTGACCTTCGACCGTGAGCCACACTATTCCTTCGGTGCATTCGAGATGGACATCGCGTGCGTCTCGAAATGCCATGGGCTTCCCCTCGGTAACCTGGATTACCCCGTTCCTCAGTGACATTCGCATGATTGTGTTCCCCGACAGTTCAATGAAAGCGCATTGCCAGTCTAGAAATGCGGCAGGAAACAGTACAGATACAGCCGGACGAAATTGTTACCAATACAGTTTCCGTTTATATAAACTGTACCGCTCGAATCTGCCGACAACTGTGTCTGTCGGCCGAGCCATGGCTATAGGAAAATCCGGCACAGACCGTTGGCGGAAGGAAGGACCTGGATGGATCAGCGCGCATTGCGTTACGAACAGCTGGCGGACGAACTGGCCGGGATGATTGCCGGGCGCATCTTGCGACCCGGCGACCGCTTGCCTTCCGTGCGGCGCCTTGCCCACGAGAAGAAGCTGTCCGTCTCGACCGTGGTGCAGGCGTTGCGGCAACTGGAGGAACGCGGCCAGGTGGAAGCGCGGCCGCAGTCGGGGTTTTTCGTTCGCCTGCCGTCCCCCAGCCAGAACCCGCAACTTGAACCGCAAACCCGTCAAGGTCTGGCGCGTCCGGTGGCCGTAGATATCAACAGCCGTCTCATGCGCGTACTCGCCATGAATAGTCGGACGGAGATGGTTCCCCTGGGGGCCGCCATGCCGGCCGCCGAATTGCTGCCGCTCGCTAACCTGCAGCGCCTCTATGGCATCGTCGGCCGGCGCTCCGGGGCGCTCCTCGACGCGGCCAGCCATACGGCATTGAACCATCCGGATCTGGTGAGACAGTTCGTCCGTCATTCGCTTACCTGGGGTAAGCCGTTTGCGGCGGACGAGATCGTGGTCACCAATTCGTGTACCGAAGCCCTGTCGCTCTGCTTGCGCGCCGTGACCCGGACGGGCGATACGGTGGCGGTGGAATCGCCATCGTACTATCTGATGCTGCAATTGCTGGAACTCTTGGGGCTCAAGGCCCTGGAGATTCCGACCCATCCCCGTCACGGCATGTCGGTCGACGCGCTGGAGATCGCCACCCGCGAACGGCGGATCGCGGCGTGCCTGCTGGTGAGCAATTTCAACAACCCGCTGGGCAGCCTGGTCCCCGACCACGAGAAGAAGCGTCTCGCCGAGTTGATGGCGGCGCGGCGGATACCGGTCATCGAGGACGATATTTTCGGGAGCCTGCACTTTGGCCCGGATCGCCCCTGGCCGGTGAAGTCGTTCGATACGGCCGGCAACGTGATGCTCTGCTCGTCGCTGTCGAAAACCCTGAGTCCTTCCCTGCGCCTGGGATACGTGGTGGCGGGCCGCTTCCATGCGGAGATATTGATGCAAAAGACACTCACCTCCGGCGCCACCAATCCGGTGACCCAGGCGGTGGCCGCCCGTTATCTGGCATCGACGGCCCACGACCGCCACCTGCGCGGCTTGCGGCGCGCCTTCGAGAGGCAGGTGATGCAGATGTCCGAGGCGGTGCTGCGGTATTTTCCGGCCGGCACCCGGCTGTCGCAACCTCAGGGCGGCTTTGTTCTCTGGGTCGAACTTCCCGCCGGGATCGATAGCTCAGCACTTTTTGAGGTCGCGCTGAGTGCCGGCATCGCCTTGGTTCCCGGCGATCTTTTCTCGGCGAGCGGTCACTACCGGAATTGCTTGCGCTTGAACTGTGGCAACCCGTGGTCGCCGCGTTTCGAGGAAGCCGTTAAACGCCTGGGGTCGCTAGCCGCCAACGTTGCGCCCTCCGTCAAGGAGACGGGGGAGATTCGTTTAACCAGACCGTAACCACTTTTCGCCAGAGTCTTGGCTACTCTGGCTTTGCCTGATCGGTAACGACTTTTAAATCTTCAGATCAACCCGGAACGATTCATCCATAGGTCCGATGCGGCAATTCTTGCCACCGGCCGGCGAATTTTCCGATTTCATTGCCGCAACATGGATACTTCATGCGTCTTGAGATGGGGGAAACCACACGGAATCACATAGGGGTAGCGCTGGGGACTATCCTTGCGATTCTGCAGCAGTGCCTTGATATAGCCGATGGCCTCGGCACGATTAAAACGCGCCGCATCCGATGCGAGCCAAGCCTGCAGGGCCTGCCGGTCCGCGGAACACCATTCCGCGGCATAGGGCGCCCAATCGGATGCCACGTAATCGGCAAAGTATGGTGTGCCATCCCCCATGCTGAAATGCACTGCGTCGAGGACGAACAGCAGATCGTCTGGATTCCGCAGTGTTTCGGCGATTTTCTTCGCTTGATGGCTGTCCATCCGGCTTAGCAGCGCATGAAAACGATCGAGAGAAAACTCGACTCGGCGTCCACTTGGTAGTACGGGCATGATGACCCCTTGGGAAAGGATATGCATTGCCATCAGCGAATACCGTGCCAGAGTTTCTCGCCGCAACGCACAGGCCAAGATCTGGGGGAACAATCCTGCTGCAAACAACAAGCGGCGGATGTGGCGACAATCTTCCGTCGCCGCACCGGCCGCCGCAGATGCCTCCCTTGCCTGCGATTCGGTAAGAATCAGTCCTTGACGGCTTCGACCGGGGAGCTGATTTTCACTTCGTCGCCGACCGCCGGAACATACTTGGTCATGCCGAAATCGGAGCGTTTCAAGGTCGCCGCCACGTCGGCGCCGCACATCGCCTTCTTGGTGATGGGGTGCGGCGCACAGCGGAAGTTGTTGACCGTCAGCCGCAGCGGTTTGGTGACGCCGAGCAAGGTGAAACTGCCATCGGCGGCCACGACCTTGTCGCCTTCGAACACCAGTTTGTCGGACCTGAACGTCATGGACGGAAATTTTTCGGTATTGAAAAAACCGTCCGCCGCGAGGTGTTTATCCCAGGTATCGAAGCCCATGTCGAGCGAAGTGGTGTCTATGGTTAGGTCCACGCTGCCATTTTTGGCGGCGATGTCCAAGGTGATTTTTCCAGCACTCCTGTTGAAGCGCCCGCGCTGGGTAGTAAAACCGAGGTGATTGACTTCGAAAACCGGAAAGGTGTGGTTCGGGTCGATGGTGTAGCTGTCGGCGGCAAAGGCGGGTGCGGCCAGGGCAGTTGACAGGACTAGTGCGGCGAGGGATTTTTGCATGACGGCTGGTCTCCTGATGGGATAGTGTGGTTTATAAGGTGCGGCGAGC
>CAYHXK010000105.1:0-8211 GCA_964360125.1 uncultured Sterolibacterium sp. | reverse complement strand
GGTGGGCGGCAGCGTGGTGCTGGCGCTGCTCAATCACGTCGGCGCCGACAGCCTGATCAACACGCTGCTGAACCCGGTCACGGTCTGGTGGCTGGGCCTGCCGCTGGCGCTCGGCGTGCCGCTGCTGTTCGGCGTGCTGCGCAAGGAGTTGTCGCTGCTGATGATTTTTCAGGCGCTCGGCACCCAGGAGATCGGCACCCTGCTGGATGCCGTGCAGATCGTCACCCTGCTGCTGTTCCTTACTTTTTACATTCCCTGCGTCTCCACCTTCGCCGTCATGCTCAAGACCATCGGCCGCCGCGATGCGCTGTTCTCCGTGGCGCTCTCGGTCGGCGTGGCGCTGCTGGTAAGCGGGGTGGTGCGGGTGTTGCTGAGCGGGGTGCAGTTGCTTGCGGGGATGCACTGAGCCGGTTAGCGACTGGCGGCTGGCGGACACATGAAATCGTTCTTGTCGACTTTCCGGGTTCCGTCTATACTTTGTTGAAATTTTCAACAAACGGAGTGTTGCCATGCCCACCGTCAATTTCAGCGTATCCGACGACGTCAAGGAACGATTCAATGCCGCATTCGCCGGACAGAACAAGAGCGCCATCATCGCCGATCTGATGCTTGAGGCGGTGGAACGAGCCAAGCGCAAGGAACGCAGCCATGTAGCGATCAAACGCATCCTGTCGCGGCGCGAGACAGCGCCTACGATTACCGCGGCGGCGTTGCGCAAGTCCCGCGAACAAGGTCGACCGTGATCCTGGTGGTGGATGTCAGCGTCGCCGCCAAGTGGTTTCTTCACTTTCGCCGCGAGGAGAAGCACACCCACCGCGCGCTGGAGGTACTCGCGGGAATTGACAATGGCCGCGTACAAATGCTGCAGCCACCTCATTTCATCGCCGAGATGGGCGCTGTGCTGGCGCGCGAGAAGCCGCAGGACGCATTGGCCGACCTTGCCGACCTGATGGCGGTGGAGTTCGAGCAGGCCGACGATCCCGCGCTCTACAAAACCGCCTGCAAACTGTCGCTTAGCCTGGGGCATCACCTCTTCGACACCTTGTACCATGCGGTAGCCCTGCAAACACCCGGCGCCCTGCTGGTGACTGCCGACCGCAAGTATTTCGACAAGGCAAAGACGCTCGGACACATCACCTACCTTCCCGATCTGGTGCTATGACGAAACCGCTGTTTGCGTTGTCCGAAGAATCGCAGTGGAGTATCCATGGGATAAGAGCCGGTCATACTCATTATGCAAATTTATTTCGCATCTGGTACCTTCGACCAGCCGGTTCGTGCACACACAAGTCGCGCAAGCTGCTGGACCGTCTGGCCAGCCACGGTCTGGTCCAGCGCACTCCCGACGACGACGCCTGGATTCCGGGCAGCGGGTTTTTCGAGCGCGCGGTGGTGGATACCGTGCGTGCCGGACAGCCCCAGGCAGCCAACGATGGCAACGGCCAGGATGCCCTCGCCATCGACGCTTATCTGGTGTCCAAGCCCAGCCGCACAGTACTCTTAGTGGTGAAGGGCGACTCCATGATCGACGCCGGCCTGTTCGAGGGCGACCACATTGTCGTGGATCGCGGCGCGCCGGCCCATGCCGGCGACATCGTGGTGGCCATCGTGGACAACGAATTCACTGTCAAGTATCTCGGCCATGACAAGCGCGGCTTCCATCTCAAGCCCGGCAACCCGGCCTATCCGACGATACGGCCCAAGGGAGTGCTGGGGACGCTGGAAATCTACGGCGTCGTCACCGACAGTTTCCACAAGTACCCTCTGGGGCACAAGTACCCTCTGGGGCATAAATATTCATGAACTCTGCCAGCCTTCGCCCATGGCTGGGGCTGGCGGGGATCCTGCTCGGCTGCATTGCCGGAGTCCCGGCTGCGCCGGCCGCAAGCCTCCATGGACAGGTCGTCAGAGTCGTCGATGGCGACACCATCAGCGTCGCCGATGGCCGGCATCGCAAGCTCAAGGTGCGCCTCTCCGGCATCGATGCGCCCGAGAAAAAACAGCCCTACGGCCGTCTGGCCAGCGCCAACCTGGCGACGCTGCTACTGGGCAAGGCGGTGACGGTGGAATGGAACCAGCGCGACGCTTACGGGCGCGTCATCGGCAGGGTTCTGGTCGCGCCGCCCGCCTGCCCGGCTTGCGGCCAGAGCGAGGACGCCGGGCTGGCGCAAATCGCGGCGGGATATGCCTGGTGGTATCGCAGCGAGTCGCGCGAACTGGCTTATGCGGATAAGGCGCGCTATGCCTTCGCCGAGAACGCGGCGCGCGCCAGGCATCGCGGCCTGTGGTCGGCTACTGCGTCGACATCGGCGCCGCAGCCGGTGCCGCCCTGGCAGTGGCGCCACAGCCTGGCGGGACATGCATCCGCAACCGTGGCGCGGGCCGACGCTAGGACCAGTCAGGCCTGGTCGGTCAAGGTCGTCACCTTGCACCCGCACAGGAATTTGCGGCGGCAGGTTTTCTATCCATGAGATGTACTGCGCCGTCTGGAATTTCTTGGCCCCCTCATGATTTGAAAGCCGCAACCCTGCCTTTAAACATATTGGCAACGATCCTGACCGCCGCGGAGCGGGACAAAATCCTGGGCAGCAGGGACGTCAGGTAATTTGCCATTCCCGGAACGTGATAACCCCGCCCGTGCAAAAAGGCGTTGAGGGCGGCCTCCACCACATCTTCAGGCGTGGCGAAGGACATCCCGGAAGTGTCGGCGTTGGCCACCGCCATGAAATTTGTGGTCGTATTTCCCGGACACAGGGCAAGGAAGCGCAAACCGCTCTCGCCATATTCGCCCGAGAGCGCCTCCGTGAAGTTGAGGACGAACGACTTGGATGCGCTGTAAACGGCGATGTACGGAACCGGCTGGAAAGCGGCGGTCGAGGCCACATTGATCACCCCGCCTGTTCCGCGCGCCAGCATGTGCGGGAGAAACAGGTGGGTCAGGTGCACCAGCGCATTGACGTTGAGCGACAACATCCGCCGGTAGGTATCGAACTCCTCGTCAAGAAAGTGCGCCCACTTGCCGAAGCCGGCGTTGTTGATCAGCACATCGACGGATATGCCGCTGGCCCTGACTTTTTCAAAGAGCTGTTGCGGGGCCTCCATATCGCCAAGGTCCGCGGGAAACACCTGGATGGAGATCGGGTATTTTCTCTTCAGTTCATCCGCGATACGCATCAGGGTGTCTTGCGACCTTGCCGTCAGGATCAGGTTGGCGCCCCTGCTCGCCAAGTTACGCGCAAAGGCCGCACCGATACCCGACGATGCGCCGGTGATCAAAACAGTGCTGCCTTTGAAATCGGTTTTATTCATGGACTGGCTCCGTGGATGTGGGGAGCCGATAACTTAAACCTTCCCCCTTGGGGCAGAGTCAAGCGATTGCTTCCGTGCCTTCATTCATCGGTACACGTCGATGGGGGGAAAGCAGCGTGCAGTTCTTCCCGTAACGCTTTCAGGCACTCGTCCTGCCTGGCGAGACGACTGGCCTCCCGGCGTAGATATTCCCGCTTGCGTTGAATCATCTCATCGGCCATTTCCAGCGGAAAGCTGCCGTATCGCGCTTTATGCGCGACCAGTTGTTTCATCTCCGCGAGCGTGAATCCTACCGACTGTGCGCGCCTGATCATGCCGATCAGCGCCAGGTCTTTTTCGGCGTAAACCCGGTACTTGCCCACCCGCCCCGGAACCGGGATCAAGCCGATCGCCTCGTAATGGCGTATGGCTTTTCTGGTGGCGCCGGTTAACTCGGCGGCCTTGCCTATGTGCATGTTCATTTCCTTCGACCGGTTCAATGATGATGCGTGTGATGCAGGTCCGGCACATGCGGATGGTGATGTGCCGTTGCCGCGTGCCGGTGTGGATGGCTATGCGGCCCTGCGGGCAGCGGATCGTGGAAATGGTGGTGATGCCCGTCGTCATGGCGATGCGCGTGTTCGTGCTCCAGCGCCTGATGTGAATGTTCATGCGCATGCCGTTCCGCCAGATGCAGGATCACGCCGGCCAGCATCAGCGCGGCGCCGACACCCATCCCGGCACTGAAAGCGCGATCGCCCAGCGCCAGCGCCACGGCCGCGCCGATGAAAGGCGCCGCGGCGAATACCGAGGCGGTGCGCGCCGCGCCGAAAGCTCGTTGCGCCAACAAATAAAAGCGCAGGCTCAAACCGTAGCCGGTCGCGCCCACCAGCAGCAGGCCCGCCGCGGCCGACAGCGACACCGCCGCCTGGCCGCTGGCTGCGCCGATCAGCAGGGAGCAGCCCGCGCCGAGCGCTGCCTTGGCCAGCACCACCTGGCTCGGGTCGGCATCGGCCAGTCCCCGCGAGAGCGTGTTATCGATGCCCCAGGCCAGGGTCGCGACCAGCACCGCCAGCAGGCCCAGCATCTGCGCCGCGCCACCACCGGCCCGGTCCAGCACCAATACCGCCCCGCCCAAGGTGATCAGCGCGATGGCCAAGGCCACGCGCCGGTCGAGCTGTTCGCGATACAGGAGATGCGCCAACACCACCGTAAACACCGCTTCCAGCGCCAGCATCAGCGACGCGCCCGCCCCGCTGGTGTGCTGCAATCCCCACGCCAGCAAAGTCGGGCCGATCACCGCACCGGACAAAGCCATCCACAGCAAGCGCGGAATTTGCGCGCGCCGCAGCGCAGCCTCGCGCTGCGGATGCGAGCGCGTCAGCCATCCCGCCATCGCCGCGCCCGCATACAGCAAGCCGGCGGTCATCCACGCGCCGACATCCTTGCCGAGCAACTGGATCAGCGGCGTGCTCGCGCCGAACAAGGCCGCGGCCACCAGGGCCAGCAAAGCGCCGCGCAGCGCGGGGTAGCGGTTCATCGGGTCATCGCCATGAGTCATTCCGGAAATGCGTCCACTTGCCATGGGGCACGACGCCAGTGGTATCGGCGACTTGCCGCCCCCACCGTTACTGATCGTACAGGAAGACGCCGGATTTGTCCGGGAGCAACGTCCCCAGCAGGTCGGACATGCTGCTGCGCGGATTCCGCCAGGCCGTATTCCGGTAACGCGGGAGATTATATGCTGCATGAGGAATACATTGACAATATGCGTTATTTGGCATATCGTTTGAATATTCCTTATCAAAACTGAAAGTGTTCCATGGGCATGCCGATCACCACCACTGGACAACTGGGGCCGCTACTGCAGCGCTTGCGCAAGAATCAGGGCTTGTCGCAAGCCGGACTTGGACTAAAGCTCGGACTGTCGCAGGAGCGAATTTCGCGCATTGAGCGCTTCCCGGAAAAGGTGACCCTGGACCAGATCCTGACAGTGCTGATGGCGCTCGATGCCGAGCTTCAGGTGGTCCCGCGGCACGCACAGTCCGAAAAGACGGCGGCCAAAGTCACGACTAGTACTACCGGTACGACCAGCAAGACCAGCGGCAAACCGTCCGGGGATGAATGGTAATGGCGGGGCGTCCGTCGACATCCCGGGAACTGGACATCTGGATGAATGGCGAGCGGGTTGGCACCTGGTCGGTGTCGCCGCGCGTCGGCCATGCTTTTGCCTACGCCGACGAGTGGCTTATCAATCCCCGGCGGCGCCCGATCTCGCTGTCGCTGCCACTCGCCCGCGGGACGGATCCATTCCGCGGGGAGATTGTCGAGGCCTGGTTCGACAACCTGCTGCCGGACAGCCGCGACATCCGCACCCGCATCGCACGGCGCTATGGGGTGAGCCCGACTCAGGCTTTTCAACTGCTTGAGGCCATCGGCCGGGACTGCGTTGGCGCCGTGCAGCTTCTGCCGGCCGGCAGCTCGCCGCCGCAGGTGCGGCGCATCGAGGCCCGGCCGCTCACCACG
Organism: uncultured Sterolibacterium sp.; assembly: GCA_964360125.1. Taxonomy (GTDB): domain Bacteria; phylum Pseudomonadota; class Gammaproteobacteria; order Burkholderiales; family Rhodocyclaceae; genus JACRAR01. The sequence goes on along the minus strand of CAYHXK010000105.1, from coordinate 2,397 downwards.
GCCGGAATCGTGGCCCTGCTGGACCAGACGTTGAGTACCGTGCCCCTGCCCTTGGACGAGCAATACGACGAGTTGCGCATCTCGCTCGCCGGCGCCCAGGAGAAGACCGCACTGCTCCTGCAGGATGGCCAGTGGCATCTCCCATTGAGCACCACGCCGACGACCCACATCCTCAAGCTGCCCCTGGGCCGGGTCGGCGCGGTACAAGCCGACTTCTCCACCTCGGTGGAGAACGAGTGGCTCTGCAGCCGCGTACTGCATGCGTTCGGCTTGCCGGTCGCGCACTGCTGGATCGAGTCCTTCGGACCGCACCGGGTGCTGGTCGTCGAGCGCTTCGACCGGCAGCGGTTTACCGCCTGGTGGGCGAGGCTCCCCCAGGAGGATTTCTGCCAGGTGCTGGGGGTGCCGCCCCAGCGCAAGTACGAGAGCCACGGCGGGCCGGGCATCGATGCCATCCTCGACAAGCTGCGCGGCAGTCAGGAACCTGAAGCCGACCGGCAGCGCTTCCTCATGACCCAGCTCATCTTCTGGCTGCTGGGGGCGCCGGACGGGCACGCCAAGAATTTCAGCATCTTCCTCGAACCCGAGGGACGTTTCCGGCTGACACCGCTCTACGACGTGATGTCGGCCTGGCCGGTGACGGGCAACGGGCCGAATCTGTTCAACCGCAAAAAGCTCAAGCTTGCCATGGCAGTGTGCGGCAAGAACAGGCACGACCTCATCGACCGCATCCAGCGACGGCACTGGAACGAAACGGCCAAACGCAATGCCATGGGCCCGGACTTCGAGAAGACCATCGAGAAGGTGCTGGCGGCAGTGCCCGGAGTGCTGGAGAAAGTTGCGACAGAGCTACCACCAGGCTTTTCGGCAAAAGTGAGTGTCGCTATCCTTGAGGGCATACAGGCGCAGGCCACGCGACTCGCGGCTATGCCCGCGTAACCATCGGGGCGTTTTCAACATCGCCGGCAACAAGTACCGCCTCGTGGTGGAAATTCAGTACCGGGCCGGGATTGTCTGGGTGAAGTTTATCGGCACCCATGCGCAGTACGACAAAGTTGACGTGGAGAACGTAAATGAATATCAAGCCCATCCGCAGTGACGATGACTTGCAGTTTGCATTTCGTCGGCTCGAAGCAATTTTTCAGGCAGCAGAAGGTACGCCCGAAGCCGATGAGATGGAAATTCTCGTCGCCCTGATATGTAGTTTCATCAAGCTCAGGGCGAACGGACTTGTTCGGCATTTCCCTAAGCTCGAAATGCAGTTGCCGGCAGCAGCAAACGGGCAGCTTGTCCCGGCAAGTCCAGGAAGCCGAAATGCCGGTAAAAAGCAGCGGCAGCGGCATCCTTGGCGTCCACCACGATGCCCGCCACCGCCAGCGTTGCGCTGGCGTGTGCCACCTTCCGACAGGCATCGGCCAGAAGAATCGAACCCAGGCCTTTCCCCTGAAAGCCGCTGTCGACAGCCAGCCGCCCGATCAGCGCCACCGGCACGGGATATCGGGGCAGCTTCTGCGCCAGCGACTCCGGCAAATCGGAGCAACTCACGCTGCCCGCGCTCAGCGTAAAAAATCCCGCCAATTGGCGGGAGTCGCGTTCCGGCGTGGCCATGAATACCCGCGCTACATTTCGCCGGACATCTTGCGATGCATAGCGGCGGATATATTCATCGAGCAGTGGCTGTCCGCAACGAAAGGCAGCCACATCAACGGCTTTGCCGAATGAGCGGATACGGTACAAGCTCACCGGGAAACCTGCGCCGCATGGCGCTTTAACGCTTTCTTCAATGCCGGGTTGGGTTTTGCCGGCGTATCGAGTGCCGCCAGGAATGCCTGGAAATCTTTCGGTTTCAAGGTAATGGATTCATGCGCCTGCACCACTTTTTCCGCAGAGGCCAGCGCGTGCGTAAGGACGAACTCCGAAACGCTGACATGCGCGTAGGTGGCGGCCTTGTCGAGCAGATCGCGCGCATGTCCGTTGCAGCGAATGTTGAGGCGGCTTTCCTTGACGGTCGTGTTTTCCATGCGAGACTCCTGGATGGTTTTCAGTCCATATTGTGCGCCGTTTGTGAGTACGCTGCAAGGGGCCGGCGCCGGGCAGTCTCGGGCGTCTGCCGTGGGGCGAGTGAGTGCTATTTTTCGAGCAACCCCTGCCGCTCGATGAAGTCGATGATCACGTCCAGCCCTTGCCCGGTCTTCATGTTGGAAAACACGAAGGGCCGTTCGCCGCGCATTTTTTTCGCGTCGCGCTCCATCACTTCCAGCGAGGCGCCGACCATGGGCGCGAGGTCGATCTTGTTGATGATCAGCAGGTCGGACTTGACGATGCCGGGGCCGCCCTTGCGCGGGATCTTGTCGCCGGCGGCGACGTCGATGACGTAGAGCGTCAGGTCGGAGAGTT
>CAYHXK010000104.1:5628-8217 GCA_964360125.1 uncultured Sterolibacterium sp. | reverse complement strand
CGATCATCATGATGGCGTTTTTCTTGACGATGCCGATCAGCATCAGGATGCCGATGGTGGCGATCAGTGTCAGGTCCAGGTTGAACAGCCGCAGGGTCAGCAGCGCGCCGACCGCCGCGGAGGGCAGCCCGGCAAGAATGGTCAGCGGGTGGATGTAGCTCTCGTAGAGCACCCCCAGCAACACATAGATCACCAGCAGCGCGATCACCAGCAGGATTGCCTGGCCGGTTTGCGAGTCCTTGAAGACGGCGGCATCGCCGCCGTAACTGGCGATGACGCTGGCCGGCATCTTGATCTCTTCCTTGAAACGGTCGATTTTCCCGGCGGCCTCGCCCAAGGGTACGTCGGGCGCCAGGTTGAAGGAGAGGGTGATGGCCTGGAGCTGGCCCTGGTGATTGACCGAGGTCGGCCCGACGGTACGCTTCACGGTGCTGAAACTGGTGAGCGGAACCAGGGTGCCGGTGCGACTGCGCACGCTGATCTTGTCGAGCGCGGCTTCGTCGCGCTTGAAGGGTTCGGCGAGTTCCAGGATTACCTGATAGCTGTTGCTGCTGGTGTAGATGGCCGACACCTGGCGCTCGCCGAAAGCGGCATAGAGGGCGCTGCGCACGCTGTCGATCTGCACGCCCAGGGTGTTGGCCTTGTCGCGATCGATGCTGATGCTCGCCTGCAAACCCTTCAACTGGGAATCGCTATTCACGTCGCGAAATGCCTGGTCGGCGGACATGCGTTCCATCATCCGGATCGCCCAGTCGTTGAGCTCTTCCGCCCGGACGCTCTGCAGCACGTACTGATAGCGGGCCTTGCTGATCTTGCCGCCGAGCTGCAGGTTTTGCACCGGACGCATATATACGGCGATGCCGGGAACGGCGCGAAATTTCTTGCGCAAGCCTTCCAGCACCGCGTTCATGTTTTGGCGCTCGCCGCGCGGCTTGAGGGCGACGAACATGCGGCCGGTATTCGCCGTGGATCCGCCGAAGCCGACCACCGAGGCGACGCTGTCGACGTTGGGGTCGGCGCGGAATACATCGACCACCTGGTTCTGCTTGGCCTGCATCGCATAGAAGGAGATGTCCTCCACCGCCTCGGTGGTGACGCGGATCTGGCCGATGTCCTCTTCCGGGAAGAAGCCCTTGGGGATGGTCACGAACAGCCAGGCGGTGGCGATGAAGGTGAGCAGGGCGATTACCAGTACGCCGCGCCGGTGCCGCAACGCCACGTCGAGCGTGTGGGTGTACAGGCGCAGCATGCCCGCGAAGATGCGCTCGAAGGCGCGGGTGAGGACATTGGTCGAGTCGGTGGAACCACTCTTCAGGTAGCGGCTGCACAGCATCGGCACCAGGGTCAGCGAAACGGCGGCGGAAACCAGCACGGCAAGCGAGACGACCACGGCGAATTCGTGGAACAGCAAGCCGATCACGCCGGGCATGAAGAACACCGGAATGAACACCGCGACCAGCGAGATCGAAATCGACATGATGGTGAAGCTCATTTCGCGCGAGCCGGTCAGGGCCGCCTGCAATGGCGGCATGCCATCCTCGATGTGGCGGACAATGTTTTCCAGCATGACGATGGCGTCGTCCACCACCAGCCCGACGGCCAGGGTGATGCCCAGCAGCGAAATGTTGTCGAGGCTGTAGCCGAAGGCGAACAGTAGCGACAGCGCGCCGATCAGCGACACCGGCAGGGACAGCGCGGGGATCAGGGTGGCGACCAGGCGGCGCAGGAACAGGAAGATCACCAGCACCACGAGTAACACCGTAATCGACAGGGTGACGCCGACGTCGTGCAAGGCATCGCGAATCGACACCGAGCGGTCGTTCATGACATTCACGCTGATCGACCCCGGCAGTTGCGCGCGGAACACCGGCAACTTGGTGCGGATGGCGTCGACCACCGCGACGGTGTTGGCATTGGGCTGGCGCAGCACGGCGATGACGATGGCCCGCTCGTCGTTGTAGCGATTGGCGCTACGCACCGACTCGACGCTGTCCTCGACCGCGGCGACATCGCGCAGGCGCACCGGCAGGTTGTTGCGGCTGGCGACGATCAGATCGGCAAACTCGGCGGCATTCTTCAGCTGCCGGTTGGCTTCGATGGTGAGCATCTGCCTGGGGCCGTCCAGCACGCCGACCGGGGTGTTAGCGTTGGCGGCGCGGATGGTACTCATCAACTCGTCGAGCGAAATATTGCGCGCCGTCAGCAGGTCGGGATTAACCTTAATACGAACCGCATAACGCTTCTGGCCATACACCATGACCTGGGCCACGCCGTCGAGGGTGGACAGCGTCGGCGAGATCAGGTTTTCGGCATAGTCGTTGAGTTCCGCCAGGCTCATGGAAGGCGAAGTCAGCGTCAGTAGCAATACGGAGTCGTCGGCCGGATTGACCTTGCGATACGACGGCGGAATCGTCATCTCGATCGGCAGGGTGCGCTGGGCGCGAAACAGGGCGGCCTGGACATCCACTGCGGCGGTATCGATATCTCGATCCGAGGCGAACTCCAGGGTCACCGAGGTGCTGCCGGTGGTGTTCGAGGAACTGATGACGTTCAGGCCGCTGATGGTGGAGAACTGTTTTTCCAGCGGCA
>CAYHXK010000104.1:0-5528 GCA_964360125.1 uncultured Sterolibacterium sp. | reverse complement strand
GAGGAACTGATGACGTTCAGGCCGCTGATGGTGGAGAACTGTTTTTCCAGCGGCAGTGCCACCGAAGCGGCCATGGTTTCCGGGCTGGCGCCGGGCAGCGTGGCGAAGACGCTGATGATCGGCGTGTTGTAGCTGGGCAGCGCCGCCACCGGGATTTTCAGGTAGGCCACCAGGCCGGCGACGACGACGGCGCAACACAGCAGCACGGTCATCACCGGCCGCCGGATACACAGCTCAGGCAGCGTCATGGCGCTTTGGATTCCGCTGGCCGCGGCGGATTCTCGGTACTGGCGGGTTTGCCGCTGCCGGCCTCGCGTACGCGCATGCCTGGGCGCAGGTTTTGGGTGCCATCCACCACCACTCGCTCCCCGCCTTCGATCCCTTTGATGGCGGCCTGGGTGCCGAAGCCTTGGAGAATTACGATCTTGCGCCGCTGCACGCTCTGGTCCTCAGCAACCGTGTAGATGTGCGTGCCGTCAACCGCGTTGGCCACCGCCGTCAAGGGAATCACCACCACATCCTTCAACTCCCGCACCGCGATGCGGATGCCCGTGTAGGCCCCGGGCCAGAGCGCATGGTCGGCGTTCGGAAACAGCCCTTTGGCGCGGATAGTGCCGCTCTGGGAATCGACCGTGTTGTCGATGAAACTCAGGCGGCCTTCCCGCTTCCAATCGCTGTTGGGCAGGTAAGCAACGACCGTGACGGGACCGCTTTTGGTTGAGGCCAGCAGGGAGTTCAGTTCTCTTTCGGGCAGCGTGAAGCCGACGCTGATCGGATCAAGTTGGGTGACGCTGGCCAGCGCGGCCGAATTCGGTTGAACCAGGCTACCCGGATAGACGCCGATCGCCCCGACGCGGCCGGCAATCGGCGCGCGCAAGGTATTGAAACCGAGACTCACGCGCGCGCCCTCGAGCGCCGCCCGGTCGGCGCGCACCGCCGCCTGCTGCGCCTCCATCTGGGTCTGCACGCTATCGGTGGCACTTTGCGCGATAAAGCCTTTTTGCCGCAGTTCCTTGCTGCGGGCCAGCTGACGCTCGAAATCGGCCAGCGTTGCCTGGTTCTTGGTCAGTTGCGCCTCGGCCTTCGACAGATTGACCTGGTCGGCGCGGTCGTCAAGGGTGAACAGGATGTCGCCGGCCTTGACGAACTGGCCTTCCTTGATATGCACCCGGGCGATCACGTTGCCGATCTGCGGACGAATGTCCACGCTGTTCAGGGAAACGACATAGCCGTTGACTTCAAGTACTACGGGCACAGTCTGGCGCTGCACCACGGTCGTCGTCACCGATACCCCAGCTTGAGTTCCCGGCGATGCCACCGGCTCGGACGGCTTCCCCCGCCGGCTTTCCCAGGCAAACCAGCCCCCCGCCCCCAATACGACGAGCAGTACCACAATCAACAGAAATTTTCGATTCATCGATGACACTCGTTGGCTGTAGGTTACGGAGGGATGGATTCAGGACAGGATCATGGCAATACGGTTTCCAGGGCAAACAATTGCGCGACCTCTTCACGCTGCCGGACAAGATGCGCTTTGTCCCGATCGACCATCACCTCCGCTGCCCGCGGCCGACTATTGTAGTTGGAACTCATCGCCATGCCATAGGCGCCGGCCGACATCACCGCCAGCAGGTCGCCCTCGCAGAGAGACAGTTTGCGGCCATGGCCGAGGAAATCGCCGCTTTCGCAGACCGGGCCGACGATCTCGTAGATGCGTTCGGCGCCGGTGTGGCGGCGGACCGGCAGGATATCCAGCCAGGCATCGTAGAGCGCCGGCCGCAGCATGTCGTTCATGGCCGCGTCGACGATGGCGAAATGCTTTTCCTCGCCATGCTTGAGCACCTCGACGCGGGTCAGCAGCAGGCCGGCATTGCCGACCAGCGAGCGGCCCGGTTCGAGCATCAGGGTCTCCCGGCGCCCCTCCAGCAGGGCCAGCGTCGGCGCGAGGTAGCTGGCGGGGTCGGGCGCCGCCTCGTCGCGATAACGGATGCCCAGGCCGCCGCCAAAATCGAGGTGGGCCAGCGGCATGCCTTCCGCCGCCAGGGCATCGGCAAGACCGAGCAGCTTTTGCGCCGCTTCCGCGGCCGGCGCCGGGTCGAGCAACTGCGAGCCGATGTGGCAATCGATGCCGCGAATCGCCAGATGCGGCAGCGCCTGCGCCTGCCGATACAGCGGCAAGGCTTGGTCGAAGGGTACGCCGAATTTGCTGCTCTTCAGTCCGGTGGCGATATAGGGATGGGTTTTCGGATCGACATCCGGATTGACCCGGATGGAGATGGGCGCCTTGATGCCGAGCGTGCCGGCGATTTGGTTGAGGCTCTCCAGTTCGCTCGCCGATTCGACGTTAAAGCAGTGGATGCCCGCCTGTAAAGCTGCGCGCATCTCGGCGCGGGTCTTGCCGACGCCGGAGAACACCACCTTGGCAGGGTCGCCCCCGGCGGCGATGACGCGGGCGAGTTCGCCGCCCGAGACGATGTCGAAGCCGGCGCCCAGGCGTGCGAACAGGTTGAGGATGGCCAGATTGGAATTGGCCTTGACGGCATAGCACAGCAGCGCAGCGCGATTGCCAAGGGCGGCGCGATAATCTTCGAAAGCCGCGGTCAGTGCGGCGCGCGAGTAGACATAGCAGGGTGTGCCGTATTGCTCGGCAATCCGGGTCAGCGGAACATCCTCGACGCAGAGTTCCTCCTGGCGGTAGCCAATGGCCGTCATTATTCGCTCACCCGCAGCGGCGGCGGAGCTGCCGCCATGGTTTTGTTGTTATCATCGCGGACAGTGGACGATGGCGCCACCGCTGGCGCGGCGGAGGCCGGCGCGCCCAAGAGAGGTGGCTCGGCGGGCCCGGGCGGCAGTGACAAGGGGGTTTTGGTGCCGCAACCGGCGCATGCGGCGAGGCATAAAGTCAATAATAGCGGGCGCATCAAGCGAGGGTACATGGAAAATTTTAATCCTAACACAGGGGCCAGTGCCCGCCATTGTTTTTGGGGTACAGGCAAGGAGCTGCAGCATGGATGAACGAGAATTTAACGCTCTTGCCGACGCCATGCTGGCGCACATCGAGCAGGCGCTGGAAAACTGCGCTGGCGACCTGGATTTCGAGATCAAGCCGGGCGGTGTGATCGAACTGGAGTTCGATCATGGCGGCGGCAGCAAGATCATCATTAACCGCCATACCGCTGCGCGCGAAATCTGGATTGCCGCGAAATCCGGCGGCTATCATTTCCGGGCGGATCCGTCCGATGCCCTGCATTGGCTTAACACTCGCGATGGCGCCGAACTCCTGGCCGTACTGTCGCGCTGTATCGGCGAACAAGCCGGCGTGACGGTAAATCTCAAGGCTTAGGGCCGTGTCGATCAAGCGCTGATGGCCCAGGCAAGATTAACTTAGGCTTGGTTTCAGTTTCGATGCAGCACCTCAAGGGGTATTTCCGGAACCGCGGGCCGGTTCTGCCGGTTCGATTTCCTGCAAGTACTCCTTATAGATGAATTCGGTATTTTTGGAATTGCTGAAAGGATCGATGGCGCTGATCGCGACCAGGCCGGCGGGCGCTTCCATATGGCTTTCCGGCACGCCCTGCAAGGCTTTTGACATATAGCCCAGCCACATCGGCAGGGCAGCCGAGCCACCTGTTTCGGTATTGCCGAGCTTTTTCGGCTGATCGAAACCGATCCAGGCGATGCCGACCACGGTTGGCTGGTAGCCGCAAAACCAGGCGTCGATATAGTCATTGGTGGTGCCGGTCTTGCCGGCCAGGTCGTGGCGCTTCAGCGACAGGGCCCTGGTGGCGGTGCCGCGGCGGATGACGTCGTGCATCATGCTGTCCATCAGGAAGGCGTTGCGCGGGTCGAGGATGCGCAGTTGTTCGTCGCCGGCCACCGCCGGTTTGGTTTCCGCCAGCACATTGCCCCTGTCGTCGAGAATCTGGTTGACGACATAAGGCTCGATCTTGTAGCCGCCATTGGCAAATACCGAGTAACCGGCCAGTTGCTGCCAGGGGGTGACGGAACCGGCGCCGAGCGCCATGGTGAGATAAGGCGGATGTTTCTCCGCTTCGAAGCCGAAACGCGTCACATAGTCCTGGGCGTATTGGGTGCCGATGGATTTCAGCAGGCGGATCGACACCATGTTCTTCGACTTGGCCAGCGCGGTGCGCAAGGACATCGGGCCTTCGAACTTGCCGTCGTAGTTCTTCGGCTCCCATTCCAGGCTGCCGGTCTCCGCCGCCGAGATGACAATGGGTTCGTCGGGGATCACCGAGGCCGAGGTATAGCCTTTTTCCAGTGCCGCGGAATAGATGAACGGCTTGAAGCTGGAACCCGGCTGGCGCCAGGCCTGAGTCACGTGGTTGAACTTGTTGCGGTTGAAATCGAAACCGCCGACCAGGGCGCGGATCGCGCCGTCGATCGGGCTGGCCGCGACGAAAGCCGCCTCGACCTCGGGCAGCTGGGCGATCTGCCACTGCTTCTTCTCATCCTTGACCAGCCGTATCACCGCGCCGCGCCGCAGGCGCTTGTTGGCGGGCGCCTTGTCGTCGAGCATGCGGGCGGCGAACTTGAGTCCGTCGGCGGTGACCTGGGCGATTTCGCCGCCGCGCAGATAGACGCGCACTTGCCGGGGTTCGGCGGCGAGGACGATCCCGGCCAGCAGATCGTCCGAGTCATCGAAGTCTACTAAAGCCTCCTCGAGTTCCTCGTCCTGCTCGGAGCGGATGTCCTTCATCTCGATGTAGCCTTCGGCGCCGCGGTAGCCGCGGCGGCGATCGTAGTCCATGACGCCTTTGCGCAGGCTGGAGTAGGCGGCTTCCTGGTCTGCCAGGGTGATGGTGGTGATGACGCGCAGCCCTTTGCTGTAAATGTCCTCCTGGAACTGTTCATAGGCGATCTGTCGCGCCATTTCGGCGACAAACTCGGCGTGTACCCCGAAGTCGTTGACGTCGTGCTTGACCGTCAGAACCTGCTTCTGCGCTTCCGCCAATTGCGCATCGTCGATCGAGCCCAGTTCGTGCATGCGTCGCAATACATACATCTGGCGCAGTTTGGCGCGCTTCGGATTGGCCACAGGGTTGTAGGCGGAAGGCGCCTTGGGCAGGCCGGCCAACATCGCCGCTTCGGCAACATTGAGTTCCTTCAGGGCCTTGCCGAAATAGATTTGCGAAGCTGCAGCGAAGCCATAGGCGCGCTGACCGAGGTAAATCTGGTTGATGTAAATCTGCAGGATGTCGTTCTTGGACAGATTGTGTTCGATCTTGAAGGCCAGCAGGGCCTCGTAGAGTTTGCGGGATAGCGTTTTTTCGCGGGTCAGGAAAAAATTGCGGGCGACCTGCATGGTGATGGTGGAAGCCCCCTGGCGCTTGCCGCCGCCCAGGAAGTTGGAATACGCGGCACGCAATACCCCCAGGGTATCGACGCCACCATGCTGATAGAAGCGCTCGTCCTCGGCGGAGATGATGGCCTGCTTCAGGATGGTCGGCACTTCGTCGATGCTTACCAGCGCGCGGCGCTCCTCGCCGAATTCGCCGATCAGGTAG
>CAYHXK010000103.1:0-8278 GCA_964360125.1 uncultured Sterolibacterium sp. | reverse complement strand
TCGAGCAATCCGGCCACCTGGGGCATGTACTCATGGGCGAAGGCGGAGAGTTTCTGGAAATTTTCGCGCGAGTCTATCGCCACCCGGGTGGTCTCCGGCGTGACCAGATCGCGCAGCACGCGCTGCGCCAGGTCCAGATCGTGGTGCAGTAAAAACGGCGCCTTGGCATTCTTTGCACGATTCAGGATCTCGGCCCAGAGCCGGCGCAGGTAGGTGATGTCGCTATCAAGCTCGGCGTCGCCGGCGCTCTCGGCCATGGTGCGGGCGATGAAGCCGCCCGTCTCGCCCGGTCGCAACAGTCCCTGGATGCGTGCGCGCAACTGCTCGCGCTCCGACTCGCCCTCGATACGCTGAGAAATGCCGATGTGACTTTCCTGGGGCAAGAACACCAGCAGCCGTCCGGCAATGGACATCTGCGTGGTGAGCCGCGCGCCCTTGCTGCCGAGCGGATCCTTCAACACCTGAACCAGCAGGTTCTGGCCTTCGGAAAGGATTCTTTCGATCGGTCGAATCCCATTGCCCCCATGATTGCCGGAATTTCCATTTCCATTGACCGGGCGTTCTTCCCAGATATCCGCGACGTGCAGAAAAGCAGTGCGCTCCAGGCCGATGTCAAAGAATGCCGATTGCATTCCAGGAAGGACCCGCACGACCCGCCCGAGGTAGATGTTGCCGACAATCCCGCAACTGGCGCTGCGCTCGATGTGAAGTTCCTGTACCGCTCCCTGCAGCATCAAGGCCACACGGGTTTCCTGCGGCGTAAAGTTGATGAGAAATTCTTCGCTCATGGCTTAGGGTCAGTTCCTGTGTAGGGTTGTCATGCGTTGCTTTCCGAGGCAGTTGAACCTAAAAAAACGGCGTCATATCGGATAGCCGAAACGCCGCAGCAACAAAGCCGTTTCGCACAGCGGCAAGCCGGCCACGCCGCTGTGCGAACCGCGGATTTCCGCGACGAACACTGCCGCATGGCCCTGGATGCCATATGCGCCGGCCTTGTCGAAAGGTTCGCCGGTAGCGACATAGCGACGGATCTCATCGCCGTTTAGTTCGCGAAAGCGCACTTCTGTGACGCTCAGGACATGTTCGACACGTTCCGCGCTGATCATGGCAACAGCGGTCAACACCCGATGGACGCGGCCGGAGAGGCGGTTCAGCATGGCTATCGCAGCGGCTTCGTCGCGCGGTTTGCCGATATTCTGGCCATCCAGGTCGAGCGTTGTGTCGGCGGCCAGCACCGGTCGCGGCAGAAAGCGGCGTTGGGCAATCAGTTTCGCGCCGTGCTCGGCCTTGGCGCAGGCAACGCGCACCACATAGTCGTCCGCCGACTCACCGGGAAACAAATCCTCGCTGACTTCGGCATCCTCACGCGGTGGCAAGCGAAACGGCATCAGATCGAAGCGGACTCCGATCTGATGCAGCAATTCGCGACGGCGCGGGCTGCGCGAGGCCAGATATATTCGAGGTTCTATCAAGCTCATAACCAAATTTAGCTAGTTTCGGTGATAGGGGTGTCCCTTGAGTATGCTGCTGGCCCGGTAGATTGCCTCGGCCAGCAGTACGCGCGCCAGGGCATGGGGCAGGGTCAGGCTGGACAGGCGCAAAGTTTCGTCGGCCTCCCGTTTCAAGCTTGAATCCAGACCGTCGGGCCCGCCGATCAGGATGGCCACATCTTCGCCGCAGGCCAGCCACTTTTCCAGGCGCTGCGCCAAGCCCTGCGTCGTCACGTCATCGCCGCGCTCGTCCAGGGCCACTCGCCGGCAGCGGGCGGGCAGCACCGCACGCAAACGCGCCGCTTCCGCCGCCAGCAGCGCTGCAACAGGCTTGCCGGAGGTCCTCGGCTCGGCTTTCACTTCTATCAGTTCCATCGGCATTTCTCGCGGCATGCGTTTGGCGAAATCGGCATAGGCGCCCTCGACCCAGGCCGGCATGCGGGTGCCGACGGCGGCGATGAACAATTTCATTTGGGGAATGCAGGTTTCCGTGCCTGCCGGTAATTTTCAGGCACGCCAACCCCTGCACTAGCGGTGTTCCGCCAGCGGTTTTTCGCTTTTCGGCCGCGCCCGCCATAACTCTTCCAGGTTGTAATGGCTTCTTACCGCCGGCTGCATGACATGCACGACGATGCTGCCGAGGTCGACCAGCACCCATTCGCCGGAACCTTCCCCTTCGATGCCGATGATCTCGCCGCCGGCTTCCTTGACCTTGTCATGCACATTGTGCGCCAGCGCCTTGACCTGTCGTGTCGAGTCGGCGCTGGCCACTACGATACGCTCGAACATGGAGGTCAGTTTGGCGGTGTTGATGACTTCGATATCGTGCGCCTTGATGTCCTCGAGTGCGGCGACGACGATTTTTTGCAGTTTGCGAACGTCCATCAGTCAGCTGTCATTTGAGTAAAGATTATGTCCGGCAATATAGTCGAGAACCGGATCGGGGAGCAAATAGCGTGCGCTGCCGCCCGCCTGGAGCGTCTCGCGCAGGCGCGTTGCCGAGATGTCGAGAGCGGCTATGGGGAAAGGCAGTATGTGTCCCGCCGGTGCGTGGATCAGTGACGCGGCGGCGTGGCTTTGCCGCTCGCGGAATTCTCCGGCCAGGGCAGGCTCCAGTTGCTCGGCCGCGAGTGCGTAACCCGGCCGCGTGGCCACGGCGAGATGGGCCAGCCCGAATAGTTCGCGCCAGCGATGCCAACTGCCCAGACCGAGAAATGCATCGACCCCCAGCAGCAGCACCAGCGGGCGCTGGGGGCCCAGTTCCGCACGCAGCCGCTCCAGTGTCGCTACCGAATAGCTCGGTGCGGCACTCAGCGCCTCGCCGTCGTCGAGACTGAAAGCCGGGTTGCCGGTTAGCGCCAGACGCAGCATGCTTAAGCGATGTTCGGCCGAAGTCCGCGGCAGGGGGCGATGCGGCGGCAGCCCTGCCGGGATCCAACGTACCGCTGCCAAGCCCAATGCCATGCGCGCCTCTTCGGCGAGACGCAGATGGCCGTAATGCACCGGATCGAAGGTTCCGCCGAGAATACCCATGGGCGCGGCCGGAGATCCGGCTGTCGCAGCGCCCTCAGGCATCGCCGGCAGGCTCCGGCGGCGCGACGGGGGCAAAGACATCGCGATAGCTTTGGTAAATGCTGGTCATCAATACCGGGGCCAAGACCAGGAACAACACGATCCGCAGCGCGATCGAGAGCATTCCGGCAAGTTGCTGGGAGAGCAGGCTGGCCAAGAGCAGCAGCAGTCCCGGCAGAAACACCCCGACCAAGGTCACGCTCATGGCATAGATCAGGAAGGCGCGCCAGTTGCGCCACACCGCGATCATGCTGAAGAACAGCGCCTTGGGGGCCGACATGCCCTCCCACGCCGTCAGCAGCGGTGCGAACCAGAACGCCAACAACACCGGCAAGGCAATCGACAACAATCGCAGCATGTGCCAGAGCAACTCGGGATCATCGAGACGGCTGGCCGCACTGGTCGGCTCCTGATTGCCGCTGACCGGCGCGCTGCCGGCGCCGCCTGGAATAACCATGTCGATGGCAAGTATCGCCAGGGTTCCGAGTAAATTCAAGCCGCCGAGGTGCAGCAGTGCCTTGCGATGCTCGCTCAGGCCCAGAGTAAGCGAGCTGCGGGGGAGCGGCAGCGGCAAACCGCTGTCGAGTGCCCGGCAGGCATTGGCGACCAGCGCCGTCAGGATCGGCAGCGCCAGCGGCAGCAGGAACGGTCCGATCGGCGGCAACTGACCGAGGGCAACCACCAGGAATAGATAGCCGAGCGTCAGCATGATCAGCAGCGGCGGATTGCGCCGGTAGAGTTGGAAGCCGGCGATAATCCAGAAAGCGCCGCGAAGGGCGGGTAACTTGCGAGCCTGCATGGGCGCTATTGAGTAGTGGAGGATGAAGACGGCACAGCAACCACCGGGCCGTAAATATCGGCATAGGCGGCATAGATGGAACCCAGCAGCACCGGGATCAGCACCAGCAAGCCCAGCAGCAGCGGCAACAGGGCGAGCACCAGCAGGATCAGGCCGACGACGCCATAGACCAGGAACGGCAGCAGGTTTTTCATGCAGCCGGCGAAACTTCTCTCGAGCGCGGCCAGAGGTTCCAGGTCGGCGAACAGTACCAGCGCCGGGGCAAACCATAGCGCCATCGCCAACGGCACCAACAACGCCAGCCCCACCAGGATTGCGAACAGCATGCCGCCGAGGGCAAGGGCGAGGTTCCCGTCAAACTGGTGGAAGGAGAAATCCGTCATGGCGCCGCTCATCATGGCGCCGATCATGCTGCCGCCGCCAATCGCAAACACCACCAGGATGATCGCGGCATGGCCGACCAGGGACAGAACCCCAACCACCGCAAGCTTGCCGGTGTTGCGGCGGAAACCTGCAAACAGGTGAGCGAAGCGCAGTTCCTCGCCCTGCTCGAGCGCCTGGCATCCGGCCAGCCATCCGGCGACGGCGAATGTCATCAGAAACGGGGCGGCGAGGTTGCCGAACAGGGGCGCCTTGCCGATCAACGTAAAGGCGGCCATCAGCACCACGGTGAAGCCCAGCCAGACCCACGGCGCCTTGCGAAACAGCCGCCAGCCGATCACCAGCCACTGCTGGCCACGCCCGGCCCGAACGGAATGAATCCTCTCTTCGGCATCGATACCCGGATCCTGAGGATGCGCGTCGTTGCCCTTAGTGTTCATCGGTTGTGGTTCGCTCATGGGAATATTTCAACGGGTGAGTCCGGGCTACGGATGCAACCAGTTCCTGACATAGGCGCTTGTGCTTCAGAATGTGCGGATCACCCACATCGGCACGCGCAAGCCGCTGTCGAGCGGGTCCTGGCGCGACATGCGGCCATCGCCTTTTTCGTCGATCAGGTAGTAAGGCACGCCATGCGGCGGCGTCACCTTGAGCATGTAGAGTTTGCCATTGACGCGGTACTCCTCGACGCGATCGTCGCCACGCTTGGTGATGGTCACCTGGGGTTCCAGCGCCGGATCCAGTGCCATACCCGGCGGCGGGGGGGGCGGCTCGGGCAGGGGTTGCAAACCAGGCGGAGGTTGTTGCGCGACGGCCGATCCCAGCGCTCCAAGAGAGGACAGGGCGAAAAGCAAGACTAGCATCGGAAAAACGCGGCGCATGGCATTGTCCTTGAGGGTGTCGCGCCATTCTATCAAAGGTTGAGCAACAGCTCGTGTTCTTCGGGCAGGCGCTCGAAGCCGCGTCGCTCGTAGTGCTTGAAGATCGCTGCGACCACCTGCTGCGGCTCGTCGATGACCTGGATCAGCGCCATGTCTTCCGGGTTGATCATGCCCTCGCCCACCAGCCGCTCGCGCAGCCAGTCCAACAATCCCTGCCAGAAAGCGCTGCCCACCAGGATCAGGGGAATCCGCGAGGTCTTTTTGGTCTGGATCAGGGTCAGCGCTTCCAGCAGTTCGTCGAGCGTGCCGAAGCCGCCGGGCATCACCACGTAGGCGACGGCGAAGCGCACGAACATGTATTTGCGCGCGAAGAAATGCCGGAAGGTCTGGGAGATGTCCTGGTAGCGATTGGCCTTTTGCTCCATCGGCAGTTGGATGTTGAGTCCGACGCTGAGGCTCTTGCCGGCGAAGGCGCCCTTGTTGGCGGCTTCCATGACGCCGGGGCCGCCGCCGGAAATCACGCTGAAACCGGCATCCGACAGCAGCCGCGCAATCTGCTCGGTGTGGCGGTAATACTCCGAGGCTGGATTCACCCGCGCACTGCCGAAAATGCTCACCGCCGGACGGATGGCATTGAGGCGGTCGGTCGCCTCGACGAATTCTGACATAATGCCGAACACCCGCCAGGCCTCGCGCGATGTGTTGGCCGAGGATGCGGACGGGGTTTGACCCGCCCCCCAGCTCTCCGAGGGCCCCGCCTCGCCGGGCTCCCCTTGCAGCGGGAAGAAAGTCTTGGGAATCTTGTCTTGGACGCTCATTATTTTGACTCTGGCCTAATTCATTAACTCATGCCCACGCTGCTGCTGGTCGACGGTTCATCTTATCTCTACCGCGCTTTTCACGCCATGCCCGACTTGCGCAACCCGGCGGGCGAGCCGACCGGCGCGGTGTATGGCGTGCTTAACATGCTACGCCGGCTGCCCAGCGACTACAAGGCAGCCGACGGCATCGACTACCGCGCCGTGGTGTTCGACGCCAAGGGCAAGACCTTCCGCGACGACTGGTACCCGGCGTACAAGGCCCACCGGCCGCCGATGCCCGACGACCTGGTGCGCCAGATCGAGTCCCTGCACGACTGCATCCGCGCCACCGGCTGGCCGCTGCTGATGATAGACGGTGTCGAGGCCGACGACGTGATCGGCACGCTGGCGCGGCAGGCCGCCGCCGCCGGCATCGAGTGCGTGATTTCCACCGGCGACAAGGATCTGGCGCAACTCGTCGACCGCCATGTGCGACTGGTCAACACCATGAGCAACGAGACGCTCGACGAAGCCGGCGTGACAAAGAAATTCGGCGTGCCGCCCGAGCGCATCGTCGATTACCTGGCGCTGACCGGCGACGCGGTGGATGGCGTGCCCGGCGTGGACAAGGTCGGGCCGAAGACGGCGGTGAAATGGCTGACGCAGTACGGCACGCTCGACAATCTCGTCGCCCATGCCGACGACATCGGCGGAGCGGTCGGCGAGAATCTGCGGCGCGCCCTGGATTTCCTGCCGCTCGGCAGGAAGCTGCTGACGGTGGCCTGCGATCTCGAACTGCCCTTGCGCGTCACGGAGCTCGCGCCGCGGGCGCCGGATAGCGCCAGGCTCGCCGAGCTGTATGCACGGCTGGGATTCCGCAGTTGGCTCAAGGAAGTGCAGGGCGGGAGCCCCGTCGAGTTGGGGGGCGGGGGCCCCGCTGCCCAACCCGGCGAAGGCCTTGAACCCGCCGCGCTGACCGAAAGCCATCGCGCTGGTTACGAAACCATCCTGAGCTGGGAAGACCTGGCGCGCTGGCAAGCGATTATCGAAACAGCGCAACTCACCTCGCTCGACACCGAGACCACCGCTCTCGATCCTTTCGCCGCGCGCCTGGTCGGCATCTCCTTCGCGGTCGCGGCGGAGAGTGAAAGTGAACGCGGAAAAATCCTGGCGGCCTACCTTCCCCTCGGCCACAATTACGCCGGCGCACCGACGCAACTGCCGCTGACAGAAGCCCTGCAAAGACTTCGGCCCTGGCTGGAATCCGACAAACGCGCCAAGCTCGGCCAGCACCTCAAGTACGACCGCCACATCTTCGCCAACCACGGCATCGCATTGCGCGGCATCCGCGACGATACCCTGCTCGAATCCTATGTGCTGGAAAGCGACAAGTCGCACGACCTCGGCGCCCTGGCGACGCGCCATCTCGGCTTCAAGACCATTTCCTACGACGAGATCACCGGCAAGGGCGCGGCGCGCATTTCCTTCGCCCAGGTGGCGCTGGAGCGCGCCGCCGAATATGCCGCCGAGGATGCCGACGTCACCTTGCGGGTGCACCAGATCTTGCAGCCGCGACTCGCCGAAGAAGAAAAACTGGATCGGCTCTACCGCGACCTGGAACTGCCGGTGGCGGAAGTGCTGTTCCGCATGGAACGCACTGGCGTATTGATCGACTCACACGCCATGGCGCGGCAGAGCGAGGAGCTCGGCCGCGCCATGCTGGAAATCGAAGCCCGCGCGCATGCGGCGGCGGGCCAGCCGTTCAACCTGAATTCGCCCAAGCAGATCCAGGAAATCCTCTTCGACAAACAAGGCCTGCCGGTGGTGAAGAAAACCCCGACGGGGGCGCCTTCCACCGACGAGGAGGTGTTGAGCGAGCTGGCGCTCGACTATCCGTTGCCGAAACTGATCCTCGACTACCGCAGCCTGGCCAAGCTCAAGAACACCTATACCGACAAGCTGCCGCGCATGGTCAATCCCGTCACCGGCCGCGTGCACACCAGCTACTCGCAGGCCACCGCCGTCACCGGCCGGCTCGCCAGTGCCGATCCCAACTTGCAGAACATTCCGGTGCGCAGCGCCGAGGGCCGCCGCATCCGCAGCGCCTTCATCGCCCCGCCGGGACACGCCATCGTCTCCGCCGACTACTCGCAGATCGAGCTGCGCATCATGGCGCACCTGTCGAGCGACGAGCGCCTGCTCGACGCCTTCGCCAAGGGCGAGGACGTGCATCGCGCCACCGCCGCCGAGATCTTCGGCATCACCCCGCTGGAGGTCGGCCCGGACCAGCGGCGCGCCGCCAAGGTGATCAACTTCGGCCTGATCTACGGCATGTCGGCGTTCGGCCTGGCGCGC
>CAYHXK010000102.1:0-8311 GCA_964360125.1 uncultured Sterolibacterium sp. | reverse complement strand
GGAAGTGGTACTCGCACCCCGGGCGTCGGTGGCGTCGGCGGTGAGGCTGTAGCTGCCGGCGGTCACAGTGCTCCAGACGAGGCTGTACGGTGCCGCCGTGGCCGTGCCGATCAGGGTGTTGCCCTGGTAGAACTCGACCTTCGCTATCGTGCCGTCGCTATCGGCGGCATTGGCGCTCAGCGTGTAGTTGTCGGCGGTCACGTTGTTCCAGATGGAGATGTACTGTGCAGCGGTGGCAGTACCAATCAGCATAGTGCCTAAATGGAGTTGAACCTAGCGAATTCATTTATCAGCCATTGAACTCCCTGCCGATGCGATGAATATCTCCAGAAGCATCAAATAAAAACCGGATAGCCTTTCATTCTGGAATATTAATTTGTTTGTGATGCTGGCGCGCGTCACGCAGTTTTTCCAGGAGCACCCGGTTTCGAGGAAACATAGCTTGGAATGTCCTCAGCCGGCATCGGTCTTGCGAAGTAATATCCCTGTACTTCATCGCAGTGGAAGGCGCGCAGTTGTTCCAGCATCCCCAAATCTTCCACGCCCTCGGCGAGGGTCTTGAGATTGAGGCTCCCTGCCATCTGGATAATGGCGCGGACAATCGCCACATCGTCCGGATCCGTGGCCAGATCGCGGATGAAGGACTGGTCGATCTTCAGCTTGTCGATGGCAAAGCGCTTCAGGTAGGACAGGCTTGAATAACCGGTGCCGAAGTCATCGATCGCCAATTTCACCCCCAACTGTTTCAGCCGCTTGACGGTGTCGAGCGCACTCTCGTAATTCTGGATCAGGATCGACTCGGTGATTTCCAGTTCAAGAAAGCAAGGATCGTAGCCTGACTCCTCCAAGGCGTTGATCACCGTCTGTTCCACGTTGCCGCGCTTGAATTGCACCGCCGAGAGATTCACGGCCATCATCAATCCGGGCAGTCCGGCTTTTTTCCATACCATGGCCTGGCGACAGGCCTCGCGCATCACCCACTCGCCGATGGGCACAATCAATCCGCTCTCCTCGGCGACGCTGATGAACCGCCCCGGCGGGACCATGCCGAGTTCCGGATTATTCCAGCGGATCAGCGCCTCGACACCCACCACGGCGCCGCTGGCGAGGTTGATCTGGGGCTGGTAATGAAGCACGAACTCGTCGTGCTCGAGCGCCTTGCTCAAGCCGTTTCTCATGGAGAGATGCTCTATGGCATCGACATTCATCTGCTCGTCGAAGAAGCAGTAGGTATTCCGCCCGGTATCCTTGGCCCGGTACATCGCCATGTCGGCTTTCTTCAGCAGGGTATCGAAGTCCACGCCGTCGTCCGGATAAATGGCGACGCCGACGGAAACGGAAGTGGTCAATTCATGGCCATCGGCAGAAATTGGTTCCCGCAACCGCTCCATCAACTTGACGATGATGGGCGCGATAGCGTCGGCATCGGACAGGTCCGGCAGGACGATCAGGAACTCGTCGCCGCCCTGCCGGCTGATGGTGTCGGTGTCGCGCACGCATTCCCCCAGCCTGGCGGCGATCAGCTTGAGCAGCGCATCGCCGACGGCGTGGCCAAGGGAATCGTTGATGATCTTGAAGCTGTCGAGATCGAGGAACAGCATCGCTACCCTGGTCTTGGAGCGATCGGCGTAGGCCTTGGCGTGTTCGAAGCGGTCCTGGAGCAGCAGCCGGTTGGGCAATCCGGTCAAGGTATCGTGGTAGGCGAGGAATTCAATTTTCTTTTCGGCAGCCTTGCGTTCGGTGATATCGGCGGCGATCGTCAAGTAGCCGTAAAGTTGGCCGGACTCGTCGTGCAACGGAGCCGCCGTCATACTGATGTTGATCGGCGACCCGTCGCGCCTCTGACGTTCCAGCTCTGCCCCGACGACGCTCTCCCCGTTGAGCACCCTCAGGCGCAAGCTCTCCGCTTCATCGACTTTCCCCGAGGGAATGGTAGGCACGGTGCGTCCTAAAACCTCGGCCGCGCGCCAGCCGAATATGCGCTCGGCGGCCGGATTCCAGCTTGTCACAATACTCTCCAGGTTTCTCGTATAGATCGCGATGGGAGAACTTTGAATGATCGTTTCCAGCTTCTGGTTGGTGTCGCTCAGATCGGCGTGCGAGTGCGATAACTCACTGCGCATTGAGTTGATTGCGCTTGTCACATGATCCAGCGCATCCGGGCGCCAGTGTCCGGATGCGGGCCGGTTGAGCCGAAGTTCATCGGTCCGGGTAACATTTTTTCCGATTCGCCGCAGAAAGCCGGCAATGTGCTCGAGGTGCTGCCCCACCATCGCCTGGAAGATCAGCAGCACGAAGGCGGTCACCAGCAGCGTCTTGATGCCGTTGCTCACCAGCATCACGACCAGTTTTGACCATATCCGGCTCAGAACGTTGTCCACGCTGGCAACCACATGGAGCTCGCCGATATGCACGCCCTGGCCGCGATGCAGACGAATCAGCGGAAAGGTCTTTTCTATCTGGCGGACGGACTTGCGGACGCCGGCAGACCATATGGTTGCGCCACCCGATGTAATGGCGATGAACTCGATATCCACCAGATGCAACAAGCCATCGAGCTGGGTCTGGATCTGCGTGCGCTCTGCGACCCAGACGCTCTCGGTCAAGCTGGGCAGATAGACTTTACGGATCGATTCGACGCGCTCATCGATGCCGCGCAGATCCACGCGATAATCGATATACAGCTCCATCGCCGTGATGACCGCCGTGATCGCAGAGCTGAACAGGATCAGCGCCACCAAGATCCGGCGCGCGATGCCGTTGTTGTGGAACAGGGCCTTGTCCAGAAACTTCAGGCGCGCATGCGGCAGCAGACTCATCGAGCATCCAGGGGCTTCAGGTACCGGTCATGGAGCTTCCGATAGCTGCCATCGGCCTTCATGTCGGCCAGCGCTTGGGCGACCTGGGGCACCAGCGCCGCATGCTTCTTGTTGAGATACATGAACATCTCGACGCGCGCCAGCGGCGGCTCCTGCAAGCGGACCTGGTAGCCCTGCTGGCGAACCATCCACTGCCCCTGCCAGCGCTCCATCAGCACCACGTCGGCGCGCCCCTTTTCCAACAAAGGGAATAGTTCGCGTATCGAAGCGGTTTTGGTGAGTTCCTTCACCCCTTGCACATTGAGGTCGAAGATCCGCCAGCCGGTCGCGTAGGCAACCACATAGGGTTGCAGGTCGGCCCAGTCGCGGATCCTGATATCCTCGCGCTTGGTATAAGCCATGAACTCGCTGTCGAGCATTTTTCCGGGCACGCGCAGCAAGTTGGGGTAGTCCCGCTCCAAGCCTGCGATCCGAAAGACATCTCCATCGTCGAGTCCTTCATTGGCGTTGATCAAGGACCGCTCCGCGGGCAATACCAATATCTCAACATCGACTCCAATACGCTTGAAAGCGTCGCGGGCGAGTTCATCGATGAAACCAGCATGCCCAGGGGAGGAGGTCAGGGGCGGCAGCATGGTTGTAGTGAGTGAAAGCTTGGCGGCCTGCGCCAGGCAGGATCCGCTGGCGATGCCTGTCGCCCACAGTACGCCGGCAAAAATGGCGGAGAATCGCTTTAAATGACGTTTGCGTAGTATGGCGCACTCCTCGATCCGCACTCTACAAATACCAACGAACGGAACGTTACCATAGTAATTTATGTATGACGAAATATTGTTTATGCAATCAGGCTGTCCGGCTGGCTCAGGACAACGGGAGATATTCCCGGATATTTACGTCACTCGACTGACCCAAACCTCCTCCGGGAATATCCCCGCGGCCGAAACATCGGGTTGACAAGTGTCCTAGCGGACACCATAATGGTGTTCGATAGGACACCTATTATGCTGGCTCACTCCGGAGTTTCCATGCCCATCTCCGCCAAGCGTCACGACAGTAACCAACCCGAGCGCGACGCCGACTACCTCGGCCGGCTGCGCGACTACTACCAGGACGCCAAGCGCATCCCGCCGCAACAGCGCATCTGCGAACTGATGGGCTTCGCCTCCAAAACGGCCGCCAGGAAGCTCCTGCAGCGCCTGGAAAGCGCCGGCTTCGTCGAACGCACCCCCGACAACGATGCCTGGATACCCTCGAAGCACTTCTTCGAGCGCCCCCTGGCCGACACGGCAGTGCGAGCCGGCGCGCCGGACATGACCGAAGGCGGCGCAGGCGAAGCCTTCCTGGTCGACGATTACCTGATCCGCCGGCCCTCCCGCACCGTCATGGTTCCGGTCAAGGGCGATTCCATGATCGACGCGGGTATCCACGCGGGCGACGTGGCGGTGATCGAGCGCGGCCGTCCGGCGGCAAAAGGGGATTTCGTCATCGCCATCGTGGACAACGCGTTCACCCTCAAGGAACTCGGCATGGAAGGCAGCCGTTTCATCCTCAAGCCGCACAATCCCGCCTACCCGGTGATCCGTCCGCAGGGCGAACTGGAAATCTTCGGCGTCATGGTCGGCCTCGTCCGACGCTATCGGCACTAGGCGCCTGCCGTGAACCGCAATCATGTTCCGGGAGGCGCCCCCCTCCCGGCGGAGAGACTTTTTTCCGGATTACCGCCGCCCTGCATTCCGTTGCCGGGCACCCCGGTGCTGGCCTGCCCGGTGCCGGCAGGTTTTCCCTCGCCCGCCGCGGATTTCATCGAAGACCGGCTCAGTCTCGACGAGCACCTGATCGAGCACCGCGCAGCCACCTTCTTTGTCCGCGTCGCCGGCCACTCGATGACCGGTTTCGGCATCCACGACGGCGACCTGCTGGTGGTGGATCGTTCCATTACTCCAGCGAATCGGAGCGTGGTGATCGCCGTGGTGGACGGGGAGTTCACGGTAAAACAACTCTGCCGCATCCCCGACGGCGTCCTGCTGCGCTCCAACGCGCCCGGCCACGGCGACATCCTGGTCGGCCCGGACCAGGAACTCACCGTCTGGGGCGTGGTGCGCTGGTCCATCCATGCGGTATGACCAACGGGAATGGTCTGTGGGAGCCGCAGTAGCGGCGGGACCACCCGAAGAGGTGGGACCATGACCATGACCATCGCCCTGATCGACGGCAACAATTTCTATGTCTCCTGCGAACGGGTCTTCAACCCGCGACTGGAAGGCCGGCCGGTGGTCGTCCTCTCCAACAACGACGGCTGTGCCGTGGCGCGGAGTGCGGAGGTGAAGGCGCTCGGCGTGAAGATGGGCACGCCCTGGTTCCAGCTGCGCGACCTGGCCCGGCAGCACGGCATCCTCGCCCTCAGCAGCAACTACGCCCTCTACGCCGACATGAGCAACCGCCTGATGGCGGTGCTGAGCCAGTTCTCCCCCGACCAGGAAATCTACAGCATCGACGAGTGCTTCCTGGGGCTGGCCGGTTTCGGCCAGCGCGATCTCGCCGCATACGGCCAGGCCATGCGCCAGCGCGTCAAGCAATGGCTGGGCCTGCCGGTGTGCGTGGGCATCGCCGCGACCAAGACGCTGGCCAAGCTCGCCAACCACTGCGCCAAGAAAAGTCTTGCCGGAGCGGATGGCGTCTGCGATTTTGGCCGCATCGACGCGGCGCAACTCTCCCGCCTCTTCTCCGCCATCGCGGTCGGCGAAATCTGGGGCGTCGGGCCGCGCCTGTCGCGGCAGCTCGCCGCGCGCGGCATCGCCAGCGTCGAGGCGCTCCGGCAGGCCGATGCCAAGACCCTGCGGCGCGAATTCTCGGTGGTGCTGGAGCGCACCGTCGCCGAACTCAACGGGATCTCCTGCATGGAACTGGAAGAGGCGGCGCCCAACAAGCAGCAGATCATTTCCTCGCGCTCATTCGGTCAATACGTCTACGCCATCGAGCCGCTCCAGGAGGCCGTCGCCAGCTACATCGCCATCGCGGCGGAAAAGCTCAGGAGCCAGGGTTCGCGCGCCGGCATGGTGCAGGTCTACATCCGCACCAACCCGCATAAGGCGGACAGCCCCCAGTACCAGCGCGGACTGACGGTCCCCTTGTCGCAGGCCAGCGACGACACCCTGCGACTCACCCAGGCGGCGCTGTGGGGGCTGCGGCGCATCTACCGCCCCGGCTTTGCCTACCAGAAGGCGGGCGTGGCGCTGCTCGATCTCAGCGCCGCCGCCACGCCGCAGGGCGACCTGTTCTGCACGGCGCGCGACAACACCCGCCTGATGCAGGCGATGGACCGCATCAACGGCATCTGGGGCCGGGGCACGCTGCGCTCGGCGGCCGAGGGCGTGCATCCGGACTGGCGGATGAAGCGGGAGCGCATGTCGCCGGGCTACACCACCTGCTGGGCCGAGCTGCCCGTGGCGAGCGATAGGTGACTTGTGACTTGCGTCTTCCCTGCGATAGTAAATTGTCCCCGGCAAAGGCATCGCCTATACTTAAATCTCTGAAACCGGAAGGCGCAGAAATGAAAAAAACTCTCACCGGCTTGATCGCCGGCATCGGCGTGCTGGCCTTGGCCGGCGGCTGTGCGGCGCCGCAACCCGTGCCATTTCAACTGGTCGATGCGGCCTCCAAGGTTCAAAGGGGCGCCATATTCAGCGACAGCCAGCGCCTCGAAGTCACGGTCGACGGGCAGATGTTCCAAGGCTTTTACATCATCGCCAGCGGGGCGGCGGTTTCCCATGCCCCGGTGGGGCGACGGTTCTACCCCGGCGATACGCTGACGACTTTCTCGTCGAATTCGGCGCGTGCGCATTTGAGCGCTGACAACGGGCAGCGCTTGAGCTGCGAGTTTCTGATCGAATACCGGCGCGCAATCGGCGAATGCCGGTCTCCCTCCGGCGCGGTTTTTCAGTTGATTGCCGACGGCAACTAG
Organism: uncultured Sterolibacterium sp.; assembly: GCA_964360125.1. GTDB lineage: Bacteria > Pseudomonadota > Gammaproteobacteria > Burkholderiales > Rhodocyclaceae > JACRAR01. The sequence continues at coordinate 1,531 of CAYHXK010000102.1, read as the reverse complement.
GTTGATCAGGTACGCCGCCCTGGTGCGTTTTTTCGTCCCGTGTGCGGCCGTTTCGCACTGAAGGCGCCCCGTCTGATCTCATCAGCCGGGAACCCGGGTAAGGAGCGTTATTCCAGCCGCAGCGCTTTCCGCACCATCAGGCAGTCATCCGATCCCGCCTGAAATTCCCGGCACACCAGCGGCCGGTTGGCATAGACGCTGCAACTCACCCGCCGGCCAAGTTGTCCTTCCAGCGCCGCGCAGCGGCTGCCGTGTGACAGCATGCGGCCATGCTCGAAGTCGATGACATCCTCGGGGATGCCCCGGCCATCCCCGTCGCCAATGAATACCGGCCAGGATGCCGACCAGGCGCAACAGCCGCCGCAGGTCTCGCAGTCCGGGATTTGCTGCTGTTTTTGTGCTTCCTGCGACACGTAACTACATTTCCACGCCGGGCGCCAGCACCCTCTGGGGCACAAGCACCCTCGGGGGCGCCAGCGGCCAGCGGTCGATGATCTGATATTTCGCACCCTCGCTCGCCTCTTTGGGCAACTTGCTGCCGGGTGCAGACACTTTCTTGTGCATCAAGTTCGACTCGACCAGGACGAAATCCTGCACCGGCCAAGTGATCGGCTCTCCTTCCGTCAGCGGCTGGCAGTGCGCATTGCGCAACAGCGTCACATGCGCGGCGAAATCGCGTGCTTCCAGCGGCAAACCCGCATCGGCCAGGCGCCCGGCCAGTTGACCAACCAGTGTCATCAGCGGCAGCGGCGGTTCGCTGCAGCCGGCCCAGGCGATGCGGTTGTGGCGCCAGCAGGCGAGCCGGTCGAACTGCAGCGTAAAAACAGGATTCGTCACGCCTGCCGCCGCCTGCTGCAAACTTTCGACACGCTCGGGCGGCACGTCGCCGATAAAAGCCAGTGTCAGGTGCAGGGTTTCGCGCCGCATGCGGCGTCCGCCGCACACGGCATGCGCCCGCTGTCCCGCGAGGTCGAGTTGTTCCGCTACCGCCGCATCGGGCCACAAGGCGAAGAAAACCCGCCGGCGCTGCTCGGTAGTTTCAGCCGGCATCGGCGACCGTCTGAAGCGACTCAGGAAGCGACTCAGCATCGCTCACCAGCAGCACCACCGCCTGCGCGGCAATGCCTTCGCCGCGGCCGGTAAAGCCGAGCCGTTCGGTGGTCTTGCCCTTGATATTCACGCAAGCGGACGCGATGCCCAGATCGGCGGCGATATTCGCCCGCATCGCCGCGACATATGGCGCGATGCGCGGCGCTTGCGCCACCACGGTGGCGTCCAGGTTGCCCACCTGCCAGCCGGCGGCACGCACGGCGGCCATGGCCGCGCGCAGCAAGACGCGACTGTCGGCGCCCGCCCAGCGCGCATCGCTATCCGGAAAATGCCGGCCGATGTCGCCCAGTCCGGCCGCGCCAAGAATGGCGTCGGTGATGGCGTGCAACAGCACGTCGGCGTCGGAGTGGCCGTACAGCCCGCGCTCGAAAGGAATTTCCACGCCGCCGAGCAGCAGCTTGCGTCCCGGCACCAGGGGGTG
>CAYHXK010000101.1:0-8314 GCA_964360125.1 uncultured Sterolibacterium sp. | reverse complement strand
CTTGGCGTGCAGCACGTGCAGCATCGCCACCGGGTGCGCCTCCGCGGCATTCGCGCCCATGAACAGGATCGCCTTGGCGTTCTGCATGTCGTTGTAGGAGTTGGTCATCGCGCCGTAGCCCCAGGTGTTGGCGACGCCGGCGACGGTGGTCGAATGGCAGATGCGCGCCTGATGGTCGCAATTGTTGGTGCCCCAGAAGGAAACGAACTTGCGCATCAGGTAGGACTGCTCGTTGCTGTGCTTGGAGGAGCCGATCCAGTAGATCGCATCCGGGCCTGACTTCTTACGTATATCAAGGAGTTTGGCGCCGATCTCGTTCAATGCATCGTCCCAACTGATCTTCTGGTACTTGCCGTCCACCAGCTTCATCGGCGTCTTCAGTCGCATCTCGCCGTGGCCGTGCTCGCGCACCGCAGCGCCCTTGGCGCAATGCGCGCCAAGGTTGAGCGGGGAATCGAACACCGGTTCCTGTCCGATCCAGACGCCGTTCTTGACCTCGGCGTCGATGGCGCAGCCGACCGAGCAATGGGTGCAGATGGTGCGTTTGATTTCCACCGTATCCGGGCCCTTGGGTTTCGAACCCATCGCCTCGGCCTTGTCGATCATCGAGAACGGCAACTGGCTGGCGAAAGCCCCGGCGCCGATGCCGACGCCGGAACGCTTGAGGAAGGTGCGGCGATCAATGGCTTCCGGCATTTGGGCGGCGTGGTTGCCTGTATTGCCGGAGTTGCCATAAACGGCGGCGGCGCGCGACCAGCGACCGCCGCGAGCAGCCTTGACAGCGGCCACCGAAGATTTTTTTGTCAGCATGGGAAGCTCCCGGTTAAGTGCGTGCGGTGCGGTAGTAATTCCGCACATGCTCGGTGGCTTGATAGCCCTTGTCCTTGGGTTTCGTGTCGAGGGTTGCCGCGGCAGGCGTCTCAACGATCAGCGCCTTGACGCTGACGGCTGCGGCGGCGGCGCCCAGTCCGAGTCCTGCGGTAAGTAAGAAATTTCTGCGCTTGAGATTGCCGGGAATGGAATTGTTCGACGTTGTCATGCCTGCGCTCCTCCTGTGACATCTTTGTAATTTTATTTATTCTGCCATAATTTATGGGGGCATAAATACAACTAAAGCAATATTTTTTCAACTTGGAAGAAATTACGCGCAAAACTTGCTGCACTGCGATAAAAACGGGCCCCCGGCTGAGCGTCAATTGCATCGCACAAGCTTTCATACCAAGTCGAGATATGCGTTGAAAAAAATCCCCGTTGCAGAGCATGGCGCTGGGCTTCGGCTCTGCACTGATCGGTAAGCAAATGGCGCATCGCGTCCATCAGGGCGGCAAAATGATCCTCGGGTTCAGGCACTTCGCCTATGCGCGACAATCCAAGTTCAGCCAGATCGTCGCGCAACTTGGCAAGCGGCTTCTCCATCATGAAGCCGGTCAGATGCCAGGAGGCGTAGAGCACCACTTGCGGTTTGCCGATTCCGATGAACAGCGCCGCGTACTCCTCTTGCGCTGCCTCGACCGAGGTCTGCGCGGCAGTTGCACACAAATCGTTCCAGGCGTCCGGCAACGCGCCCTGTTGCGACACCTCATTCGCCACCTCACCCGCCGCCGCGAGCGACGCCAGCAAAGCCGCATCGGGCGGCGCATAGAACAGCCGCGACAACACGGCGTAATAATCGGCGCGCGCCAGATCTTCCGGCGCCACTGCATGTGTACCAACATTGGTATTCATGCTGCGCTCATTTCGGGATTCCCAGGATGTTGATCTCGTCCTTGTTGTCCATCATGTCGGCGACACGGCAGTCGGCGCACATCCGCAGTCTTCGCAGGGCTGTTGGGGCGGCAAACATGCTGTGGCCGCCGAGGCGTCCCAGCATCGCTTCGACCATCTGCCGGGTGCCGAATGGCTTATTGCAACGCACACAGCAAAACGGTTCGGCCTCGTTGAGGACGCGCCCGCGCCGCGCCTCGGCGCTCAACAGCAAACGCGGCCGCAGGGACAGCGCATCTTCCGGGCAGGTATTCACGCACAAGCCGCACTGCAGGCAGTTGCGCTCGATGAAGCTCAGGCGCGGCGTCTCCGGCGCATCCTGCAGCGCTCTTGCCGGACAGGCCCCGACGCAGGCCAGGCATAGCGTGCATTTTTGCTTGTCGAGCAGCACCTCGCCCCACGCCGCGCCGGCCGGCAAGGGCACCATCTCGGCTTTGACCGGAGCATGCAACAGCAGATGCTCGAGCTCGAATTCGAGCGTGCCGCGCTTGTCGTCGGACAAATTGAATATCGCGGGAGGAAAGGCTGAGTCGGCTTGCGGCGCCAGCGGCAGTGTCCACAGCGCGGTTTCCAAGGCCTGGTGCTCGTCCGCATCGAGCAGCAGCAGACGTTCGCCGGAATATCCCAGGCCGGCGAGTATATGTGCGCCCTGATCGATCTGCTGGCGCAACGCGGCGACATAGGCCGCAGCTTCATCGCTGTCGCACAAGACCACGCATTGGGCCGCGCCATAAACCAGCGCGCCCAGCAGCAGATCGAGTCCGGTCGCGGCAACGTCATGCACTTCGAAAGGGATCATGCGTGCCGGCAGGCCTTTGCCGTGTCGCGCCATTTGCATTAATCGTTCGCGGCCGCGCTTGGCGTCGTGAAACAGGATACAGGCGCCCCCGCCGCCTGCCTGACGATACGCCGACAGCAGGGTTTTGAGTCGCCGCCCCAGATCCGGCACGCGCGCGTAAGCATGGCGCACCGCGCCGCTCGGGCAAGTCGTGGCGCAACCGCCGCAACCCTGGCAGAGGGCGGCATCGATGCGCACGCCGTTGCCATTGTGGAATATGGCGCCGGTCGAACAGACATCGAGGCAGCGGCTACAGCCGAGAATTTCATTACGGCCATGCGCGCAAAGCTTTTCCTGGTACTCGAAATACTCCGGCTGTTCGAACTCCCCGACCAGTTTAAGGAGTTCGCGCGCCGCCTCGGACTGCGCCAGTGGATCGCGCCCCGGCGCGGCATAACCCTGGGGCAGATGGGGCAGACGGATCAGCGCTTCGGCCGACAGATCCAGCACCAGATCGAAGCGCTCTTTGCGGACAGTCTGGCCTGCTGTCCGGTTGAAATCGATGGCGCCGATCGCGCCGCACGCGTCAACGCAGGCACGGTGGCTGCGGCATTTATCCAGGTCGATCTGGTAGGCGTAACCGATTGCACCCTCGGGGCAGGCACGGACACAGGCATTGCAGCGCGTACAACGTTCGAGGTCGATGGGATTGTGCTGCCGCCAACTCACTGCGAAAGCGCCCAGGTGCCCGGTAATGCGTACGTCGGCGCCGGAGAATACCGGGTAGTTGCTGCGCAACGGCATCTCGCCGGTGTTGGCCCGTGTCAGCAGCACGCACACATCAAGCTCGTCCTGCAGGCGTTCGGCCCAATCGAATACCGCCTCGGCAGGCCCAATGATCAGCGTGGCCCCCTGCGATTCCAGCGCCACCGCCGCGACGGGTGCCGGTGCCGACAGGGATGCCTGCGCCAGCAGGGCTGCCATTTTCGGGGTGGCGCCAGAAGCTTCTGCCGACCACCCGGCAAACTCGCGCAGATTGACAAAGTTCAGCGGGGCGCTGAAGTTCGCAGCGTCCGCCAATTCGGCGAACCAAGGCGCTTCCTGGGTGCAGCCGATCACCAAAGATGCAGTCCCTTGCAACAGCCCCTGCAAACCAGCGTCCTCCTGACGACAGAACGCCCGACCGGCGACGATTTTGGCGCCATCCAGCGTCTTGCCCAGCGCCGGCACATCGAGAACGGCGGTTCCATTACAGTCGCATAGCGCGAAGCAGGTGTCCTTCATTCGGGTTTGTCCGTGTTGTGATTGGTCACTTGGGGAGGAGCGACTGCATCGCTGTCGGGTCCGGCGGCGGGTTCGGGGGGTTCGGTTTTGGTCCGGGCTTCCTCATCGTCGAACAGCAGCCCGCGTGCCTGATTCAGGTTGCGCAGCAGCTCCTCGCTGATCGGCTCGAAGGTGTTGTAATCGTCTATATACACGTCCAGCCCATCCATGACATTGAAATGCTCTGCTTGAAACAGCTTCTGTAAAGCGGCGCGGCGCAAACCCTGATCCACCCCGGCATGCATGAACGCCGTGAAGTCCGACGAGAATCCCAGGGATTCCGCAGGGGGCAGCGGGTCAGGCGGCGATGATGGTGCAAGGGTTACGGGAGTTGCGGGGCGGGCCTCAGGCAGAGCGGGTTTTTCTCGCTTGAGACGCGACCAGCGCTTGAGAAAATCTTCCTTCTCCTCATCCATCGCCGGCCTCATTGCGTCCTGAGCTTGCTGGTGGCGTAGCGGCCGCCCTTCTTTTTTTTCTCCGGCGGCTGGTAGTGACGCCGGGCAAAATCCTCGATCCAGCCGTGCAGATCGGCCGGCAATGGCACGCCATCAACCTGCTCGGCGGAATCCATCATGCGTGCCGCTTCGCCGTAACTCACGGTAACAAACTCAGGACGCGCCAGAGGGTAAGCCTCGCCAGGCGCGCCGTATTCTCCTGCATCGCCTGATCCATCGCCGAGACGCCACATGACGAACAAGCGCGGCTCCGGTGCGCCGACATTCAGCAGATAATTCTCTGCCTCATCGCCGTAAAGCCGCAATTCCAGGCCGGGAAACAGCCACTGCGCGCGCCCTGTATCCTCGTATATCCTGCGCGGCGCGGCAGGCTCGCCGCCCGCATCCGGCAACACCCCAATGGCCTCCCAGCGATGGTCCGCCCACTTGCTGGTGAGTACCATCCGCTCCATAATCACCGCAAGCATCACGGAATTCCCTGGCGACATGTATTATTCTGTCCGATGAATATGAACGATCAAGCTTAACTCAAAATGGACGAAAGGGTGATCCCACTGATGGATGCGCGCCGGGCAGCGCCGCTGCAGGCGACCGGCATGCTGGCCGGCAACTTGGTTGGCGGGGATCGTCGTGGTCGGCCGATGCGCGACCTGCGTATTTCAATCACCGACCGCTGCAATTTCCGCTGCACCTATTGCATGCCGAAAACGGTGTTCGGCCGCGACTACCCTTTTCTGCCGCGCGATGAACTGCTGTCCTTCGAGGAAATCGCCCGGATCGCCCGCATCTTCGTCGCCCAGGGCGTCAGCAAGATACGCCTGACCGGCGGCGAACCGCTGCTCAGGCGCAACATAGAGCGCCTGATCGAGATGCTGGCGGCGATTCCCGACCTCGAACTGACGCTGACCACCAACGGTTCGCTGCTGACCAAGAAAGCGCGCAGCCTGCGCGACGCCGGCTTGCAGCGCGTGACGGTGAGCCTGGATGCGCTGGACGACCCGACCTTCCGCAAGATGAACGATGTCGATTTTCCCGTGGCGCAAGTGCTGGAAGGCATTGCCGCCGCAGAAGCGGCCGGCCTTGCGCCGATCAAGATCAACATGGTGGTCAAGCGCGGCACCAACGACCACGCCATCCTGCCGATGGCCCGTTACTTCCGCGCCGCCGGCACTCGCGCCGGTCACATTGTGCGCTTCATCGAGTACATGGACGTGGGCAGCAGCAACGGCTGGAAGCTGGACGAGGTGATGCCTTCGGCTGAAGTAGTGCAACTGATCTCCGCCGAGCTGCCTTTGATCGCCGACGCACCCAACTACCCCGGCGAAGTGGCCGAGCGCTGGCGCTACCGTGACGGCAGCGGCGAAATCGGCGTCATCTCTTCAGTGACCCAGGCCTTTTGCGCCAGTTGCACGCGCGTCCGACTCTCCACCGACGGCTCGCTGTACACCTGCCTGTTCGCCCAGCGCGGCCACGACCTGCGCGGCTTGCTGCGCAGCGGCCAGTCCGACGAGGAAATCGGCCACGCCCTCGCCGTCCTCTGGAGCGAGCGCAGCGACAATTATTCGGAGCTGCGCACGTCGAATACCGCGGCACTGGGCACGACAGCGAAAAAAATTGAAATGTCCTACATCGGTGGTTAATCCACTCAAGCCACCCCTGCCTGTGCAGCCTGTGCAGCCTGTGCAGCCTGTGCAGCCAATGTCTACGCCGCTACTGACGCATGCCGCCCGCCCCGCCACCGTGAGCGTCGAGGCCATCGACGAGCATGGCGTGTCGGTGCCGACGTTGATTGCCGGCGAACATCCGCTGACGCTGTATTTAGACAAGCGCGAGATCGTCACCCTGATGACGCTGGGCGCCGCGCCCGAAGCCCTGGTGCTCGGCTATCTGCGCAACCAGCGGCTGGTCACCGAGCTCGCGGATATCCTCGCGGTCCAGGTCGACTGGGAAACCGACTCGGCCGCCGTCACCACGCGTGCCGGCAACAAGAACATCGAGCATCAAATGAGCCGCCGCACCGTCACCAGCGGCTGCGGCCAGGGCACGATGTTCGGCGACCTGATGGAGAATCTGGAAAAAATCGTCCTGCCCGACTCGGGCCGCCTCGATGCGGCCACGCTCGCCACCCTGCTCGACAATGTGCGCCGCCACGAGTCCATCTACAAGCAAGCCGGGGCGGTGCACGGCTGCGCGCTGGCGGCGCCCGACGGGGAGATCCTGATGTTCGTCGAGGATGTCGGCCGGCACAATGCCGTCGATGCCATCGCCGGCCAGATGTGGCTGCAAGCCATGAGCGGCGGCGACAAGATTTTCTACACCACCGGCCGGCTCACCTCGGAAATGGTCATCAAGACCGCGCAGATGGGCATCCCCTTCCTGGTTTCGCGCTCCGGCCTCACCGCGATGGGCCACTCACTCGCCCGCAAGCTCGGCCTGACCATGATCGGCCGCGCCCAGGGCAAGCACTATCTGCTATTCACCGGACAGCAGCGTTTCAGTAAGGACGGTGCATGAACCACGTTACCGGCCTGATCCTCGCCGGCGGCCTGGCGCGCCGCATGGGCGGCGGCGACAAGGGACTGCGGCTGTTCCGCGGCAAGCCGCTGGTGGCGCATGCCATCGAGCGCCTGGCGCCGCAAGTGGAAACCCTGATCATCAACGCCAACCAGAACCATGCCGCCTATGCCGCGCTCGGCTACCCGGTGATCGCCGATGCGATTGCCGGCTTTGCCGGGCCGCTGGCCGGACTGCATGCGGGACTCAGCCAGTGCACCACGCCGCTGCTGGTGAGCGCGCCCTGCGACTCGCCCTTCCTGCCGCTCGATCTGGTCGCAACACTCCACGCCGCACTCGAATCGTCCGGCGCGCAACTGGCGGTGGCGCAATGCGAAGGCCGGGCGCAACCGGTGTTCGCGCTGTGCCGGCGCGAGGTGCTGGAGCATTTGAGCGCATTCATCGCCGGCGGCGGGCGCAAGATCGACGCCTGGTACGCCGCCCTGCAAGTGGTCGAAGTGCCTTTCCCCGACGCGGCTGCCTTCGCCAACATCAACACCCCCGAAGAACTAGAAAGACTGGAAACGCCATGAACTCGCTGTTGCAGACGCTCTCCTGTGCCGACGACTACGACCCCAATTCCCTGCCGGTCGCGCGCGCCCGCGCACTGATCCTGTCTCTCGTCGAACCGGTCACCGGCCGCGAGCGCGCCTTCGTGCGCCTGGGCTTGAACCGGGTGCTGGCGGAGGACGTGATCGCCCCGCTCGACGTGCCGGCCCACGACAACTCGGCGATGGACGGCTACGCGGTGCGCCATGCCGAGCTCGCCGCCGTCGGCGAAACCCGGCTGAAAATCGCCGGCACCGCCCTCGCCGGCCGTGCCTTCGCAGGCACGCCGCCACCGGGCAGCGCCGTGCGCATCATGACCGGCGCCATCGTACCGGAAGGACTCGACACCATCGTCATCCAGGAGGTGGTACGCACGGAAGGCGACGAAAAAGCAGGGAACCACACCGTGGTGCTTCCGCCCGCCGCGCAGATTCGTGCCGGCCAGAACTTCCGCCATGCCGGCGAGGATCTGCAAGCCGGCCAGCCGGCGCTCAAAGCCGGCAAGCTGCTGCGCCCAGCCGAGATCGGCCTGCTCGCCTCGCTCGGCCAGGCCGAGATCAGCTTGCGCCGGCGCGTGCGGGTGGCCCTGTTCTCCACCGGCGACGAACTCAACTCGATCGGCAATCCGCTCCAGCCGGGCGAAGTCTATGACAGCAACCGCTACACCCTGTGGAGCATGCTCGAACGCCTCGGCTGCGAGGTACTGGACATGGGCACGGTGAAGGACGACCAGGCGGCGCTCGAAGCCGCGCTGCTGGAAGCCGCCGCCAGTGCCGACGTAATAATCACTAGCGGCGGCGTCTCGGTCGGCGAAGCGGACTTCATCCGGGAACGGATGGCCCGACTGGGCGAAGTGGCGTTATGGAAAATCGCCATGAAACCGGGCCGGCCG
>CAYHXK010000100.1:0-8390 GCA_964360125.1 uncultured Sterolibacterium sp. | reverse complement strand
GAACGTTTTTGAAAGCCCCCGCCATGGCCGCCGCCATGGTCAACGACCGCACCTGGTCCAAGCCCAGCACCGCCAGGGCATCGGACACACTGCCAATCTGGTTCGTCAGGTTGAATTGGGCCGAATTGGCCAGGCGCAGCAGGCGCGTGGTAGTGGTCGTATGGTCGATGCAGTCCATCGCCCCAACCACCCCTGCGTCGGCATAATTGCCGCCGCGGTCGGCTTTGATCGGCGACTGTTCGCCCGCCCAGGCATACATCTGGCCGACGATCGGGGCAAGTAAGGCGCGCTCGCGCTCCGGCGTCGTCGCCGCCAGCATTTCTCGTACCCAAGCCAGGCGTGCCTCGGAAAAACTCACCCACTGCTCCTCGGCACAGCCATAGTTATAGCAGACGGACAAAAGTTCATCAGCAAGTGCGCAATCTGCCGCACAGAGCAACAGAAAAACGACAGGAACAGCAGACAGTTTCATGGGTAATGCCGTACCAGGTCCAGCGGGAAACGTCGCCCGGCCAGGTAGTCGGCAACGCACTGCATCACCAGCGGACTACGATGGCGTGCGCGCCCGGCCTCGATTTCCGCCGGCGTCAACCACAGCGCCCGCTGGATACCGGCATCCAGCGGGCGCTGCGCTTCAAGCTCGCCCAGTTCGCCGCGATAGGCAAAGCGCAGATAGGTTATATCCCCTTGCGGACGCCGCCATTGATAGATGCCGACCAGCTCACGCGGCACGAAATGCCAGGCGGTTTCCTCCAGCACCTCGCGGGCGCAGGCGGCGAGCAGCGACTCGCCTTCATCGAGATGCCCCGCAGGCTGGTTCCAGCGCATGACATCGCGGTTGTTTTCGTCCTTGACCCGCTCTTCCACCAGCAGAAACTTGCCGTCGCGCTCGATCACCGCGGCGACGGTGACATTGGGCTTCCAAAGCCGGCTCTTCGCACTCATGGGACGCATTTTACATCGACCGCCGCGCCGGCTTCGGGCGAAGCGACAAATCGGCTAAAATCGCGGCTTCTCGACTGCTTCCGGAGACTCATCATGTCCATGTCCGACCGCGACGGCTTCATCTGGTACGACGGCAAGCTCGTGCCCTGGCGCGACGCCAATACCCACGTCCTGACCCATTCGCTGCACTACGGCCTGGCGGTGTTCGAGGGCTTGCGCGCCTATAACACGGTGAACGGCACGGCGATCTTCCGCCTCAAGGAGCATACCGATCGCCTGTTCAATTCGGCGCACATCTACCGCATGGCGATTCCCTACGACAAGGCGACGCTGATCGAGGCGCAAAAGGAAGTGGTGCGCGCGAACCAGCTGGAATCCGCCTATGTGCGGCCGATCGCCTTCTACGGTTCGGAGAAGATGGGCATCAGCCCGCGCGGCGCCCAGGTGCATGTGGCCATCGCCGCCTGGCCCTGGGGTTCCTATCTCGGCGAGGAAGGCATGGAAAAAGGCATCCGCGTCCGGACCTCCAGCTACGCCCGCCATCATGTGAATGTCACCATGGCGCGCGCGAAATTTTCCGCCACCTATGCCAACTCGATTCTCGCCAATATGGAAGCCCTCGATGAGGGCTATGACGAAGCGCTGCTGCTCGACGTCGACGGTTTCGTCGCCGAAGGCGCCGGCGAGAACCTGTTCATCGTCAAGGACGGCGTGATCTACGAACCGGAAATCGCCTCGGCCCTGGTCGGCATCACGCGCGGCACGATCATCGCGCTGGCGAGCGAACTCGGCCTGAAGGTGGTCGCCAAACGCCTCACCCGCGACGACATCTACATCGCCGACGAAGCCTTCTTTACCGGCACCGCCGCCGAAGTCACGCCGATCCGCGAACTCGATCGCCGCCAGATCGGCGCGGGCCAGCGCGGCCCGGTCACTGCCAGGCTGCAGAGCCTGTTCTTCGATGTAGTGAATGGCAAGGTGCCGGCGCATGCCGACTGGCTCACGCCGGTGGCGTAACAGAATTTTGTACCGCTACGCGACCAGACAAGGAAAACGCCATGACGCAAACCTCCGATACCGCCCGCGACGTCACCCTCACCGCCCAGGACCTGCCGCTGCACTGCCCGCGCCCCGGCAGTCCGCTGTGGGCGCGCCACCCGCGCGTCTTCCTCGACGTGCTGAAAACCGGCGAGGCTGCCTGCCCCTACTGTGGCACCATATACCGCTACTGTGGCGCAGCGCCGAAGGGACATCATTAATTCAGTGGGGAGTGAGGCGTCAGGTGTGAGGAGTACGCCTTCGCCGCTGTTTTCGTTCGGATCACGCCTCACTCCTCACTCCTCACTCCTAACGCCTCGCTGATGAAAATCCTCGTCATCGCTCCCTCCTGGATCGGCGATACCATTCTCGCCCAGCCGCTGTTCATGCGACTGCATGAGAAACACCCGAATCTCGCCCTCGACGTGCTGGCGCCGGCCTGGAGCGCACCCTTGCTGACGCGCATGGCCGAGGTGCGGCGCGTCCTCGACAACCCTTTCGGGCACGGCGAGCTTAAGCTTGCGCAGCGCTGGCGGCTCGGCCGGACTTTGCGCGCCGCCAACTATGACGAAGCCATCGTCCTGCCGAATTCCTGGAAATCGGCGCTGGCGCCGTTTTTCGCCGGCATTTCGCGCCGCACCGGCTACACCGGCGAGGCGCGCATCGGCCTGCTGAATCGCCGCCACCGCCTCGATCCGCCAAACCAGCCGCAACTCGCCCAGCGCTACGCTCGGCTTGCCGAGGCGCCCGATTCGCCGGCGGCACCGCGGACCCTGCCGAGGCCGCATCTGCAATCGAGCGCGGAACAGCAGAGGGCGGCACGCCTGGCGCTGGGCCTGCCTGCCGATGCGCATCCGGCGGTGTTCTGCCCCGGCGCCGAATTCGGCCCGGCCAAGCGCTGGCCGGCGCGCCATTTCGCCACTCTGGCGCGCAGCCTGGCGGCGCACGGCATGCCGGTGTGGCTGGTCGGCTCGCCCAAGGATGTCGCGCTGGGCGAGGAGATAGCGCAACAAGCGCCGGGTGCGGCGCTCAATTTATGCGGAAGCACTTCGCTGGAGCAGGCCCTCGACCTGCTTGCCGGGGCGCGCCTGGTGGTCAGCAACGACTCCGGCTTGATGCATGTCGCCGCCGCGCTGGACCGGCCGCTGCTGGCGCTGTATGGCTCCTCCAGTCCGGCGTATACTCCGCCGTTGTCGCCGCATGCGAGTATCGTCTCGTTGCATGCCGATTGCAGTCCCTGTTTCAAGCGGATCTGTCCGCTCGGCCACTTCAAGTGTCTGGAAAATTTGACGCCCGAGTACGTCATGAAACAAATCAAAATCTGATCCATGTCCCTACAGAACCCGCAGAAACCGGTTTTCCCCACGCCGCAAGACGCCGAGGCGGCTTTTTACGACGCACTCGAGCGCGCCGACCTGGAAGCTTTGATGGCGGTGTGGGCCGAGGACGAAGAGATCGTCTGCATCCAGCCAGGCGGCCCGCGCCTGAACGGCTACGCCAATGTGCGAGAATCCTGGCGGCGGATTTTCGAGAGCGGCCAGCGTCTGACGGTCGTGCTGTCGCAGCCGATCGTGCTGCAAGGCATGCTGGTCTCGGTGCACAGCCTGTTCGAGCAGGTCGGCCTGAAGGGCGGCGATGCCGGGCAAACCGCGCCGCTGCTCGCCACCAACGTGTATGTGCGCGGCGCCTTGGGCTGGCGGCTACTGGTGCATCATGCTTCGCCGGCGCCGCCGGAGTCGGTCAACCAGTCGCCCAAGACGCTGCACTGACACGTTGGCACGTTGAAGCACTGACGCCTGCGCCGCTCATGCCGCTCCACTACCAGGCGCCGCCCTGGCTCCCCGGCGCCCATGCGCAGACGCTCTGGCCATTGGCGCAAAGACAGCCGCTGCCGCACTACCGGCGCGAACGCTGGAACACCCCGGACGGCGACTTCATCGACCTCGACTGGATCTACGCGCCGCCCCAGGCGCCGCTGCTGGCGGTGTTTCACGGCCTGGAGGGGAGTTCCCGCAGCCACTACGCGCGCGCCTTGCTGAGCGCCGTCGGCAAGCACGGCTGGCGCGGCGTGGCGGTGCATTTTCGCGGCTGTTCCGGCGAACCCAACCGGCTGGCGCGCGCCTACCACTCCGGCGACTCGGCCGAAATCGACTGGGTCTTGCGACGCCTGCGCGGCGAACAGCATGGCCAACTGTTCGCCGTCGGCATTTCGCTCGGCGGCAATGCCCTGCTCAAGTGGCTCGGCGAGCAGGGGGGCGCCGCCTGCCAGGTGGTTGCGGCGGCCGCGGCCATCAGCGCCCCGCTGAATCTCGCCGCCGCCGATGCGGCGCTGTCGCGCGGCGTCAACCGCCTGTATGCCCGTCATTTTCTGCGCACCCTGATTCCCAAGGCGCTGGCCAAGCTGGAGCATTTTCCCGGCCTCTACAGCGCCGTTGCGGTGCGTGCCGCGCGCACCCTGCGCGACTTCGACCAGGTCGTGACCGCGCCGCTGCATGGTTTCAGCGACGCGGCCGACTACTATGCACGCAGCAGCGCCGGTCAGTATCTCGCCGGCATAGGCGTGAAAACCCTGCTGGTGAACGCCCTCAACGACCCCTTCCTGCCGGCGGCGGCACTTTCCGCCGCGCGCTCGCTGCCCGCCGTGGTGACGCTGGAAACGCCGCGCGCGGGCGGCCATGCCGGCTTCGTCAGCGGCCCCTACCCCGGCCACCTGGAATGGCTGCCGCTGCGCCTGCTGGAATTTTTCGAACAAGTTCGTGCAGGCGATTAGCCTGCTGTAGCGTCGGGCCGGGCAAGCTAGTGAGTGCCGATTTCACTCTTCCCGTTCCTGGGTCCGGCAGAAGACAGCGACTTGATGGCTATTCGCCGCGCAGTTCCCGCACCAATTCATCCGCGCCGTACACCTTGACCAGGGCTTCCATGATGGCGCGTGCATCGACCGCCAGCGCGCGCGCCTTGGCATCGGTGTAGACGAAGCGGTTGCCGAGTCCCTCGAGGTTCCCGTCGAAGATCAAGCCGACCCATTCGCCCTGGCGGTTGACCACCGGCGAGCCCGAGTTGCCGCCGATGATGTCGAGCGTGGTAACGAAATTCAGCGGCGTGGCGGGATCGAGGCGTTCCTGTGGCGCCCTCCAGCGCGGCGGCAGGTCGAAGGGAGGCTGGTGATCGAAGGCGGCGCTGCGCGCATGGAGCCCGAGGAAGTTGGTCTTCCATGGCGTCAATATTCCATCTGCATCATATCCGGCGACGCGGCCATAGGTCAGGCGCAACGTGCCGGTGGCGTCGGGCGGCAAGCGGTCGCCGTGGATGCGGAAGCGGGCGCGGCCGATGGACTCGGCGGCCCGCTTGAGAGGCGTCTCACCCTCCACTTCGGCATATTTTCCGAGCGCGCGGCGCAGCGGATAGATGTCCCGCGCCAGGACGATCAGCGGGTCGGTCGAGGCTGCCACGGCGGCGCCGCCGCCGTCGATCAGGCGCCGGCGCTCCTCCACCTTGTCGAGGCCGCTCGCTTCGATCAGCTTGGCCGCTGACGCGAGTGGCGTGGCGCCGCCGAGTACGCGCTGGACGAAGGGGTGATCGCGGCCGAGCAGTTCCGCCGCCTCCTCCCATTGCCCGGCGAGGCGGGCGATTTCAAGATCCTGGTAGATCGGCGCATTCGACACGAGGCGCGGCAGCAGGCTGGCGATCGCCGCCTCGCGGTAGTCCGAGAGGCGCTCGCCTTCCGGCAGGGCGCGTTCGTTGACCAGTTCGACGATTTGTCCGGCCATGGCGAACAGCGTGCGGCGGCCATGGGAGACCGCCCACAGCTCGCGGGCGCGCGCATCCAGCTTGCCGCTCGCCGCGGCGACCTGGCGCCAGGGATCGTCATCCCCGCTCCGCGCAATTTCCTCATAACGCCGGCGCAGATCGGTTTCCTCCGCGACTTTCCTGCGCATCAGGCTGTCGTCGTGCAGCGCCTTGTTTTCTCCCAGCGTCGCCTTGAGCCAATTTTCGACGCCGAACAAGTTATGTTCGGCGCGCCGCGCCGACTCCGGGGAGCGCGCCGAGAATGCCGTCAGCAGTGCCCGCTGCCGCTGCGCGCTGGCGATACGCAATGGATAATGCAGGTCGCGCTGGGATACCAGTTGCGCTACCGTGTCGAGACGGTCGGTCGAATGCGGATAGCCGGCGGCGAACACCAGATCGCCCTCCTTGACCCCCTCGCGCGACCAGCGCAGATGGCTGGCCGGCTTCACCGGCTTGCCGTTTTCATAGGCGCGGAAAATCGCCATGTCGAGGTCGAAGCGGGGAAACACGAAGTTGTCGGGATCGCCGCCAAAGAAGGCGATTTGCTTCTCGGGCGCGAACACCAGCCTTACGTCATGCCAGACCTTATAGCGGTAGAGTGCGTAGATCGAGCCGTGATACAGAGAGACCACTTCGCAGCGCAGTTTCGTCTCGTTCGCGCAAGCCTGTTCAATGGCGGCGATCGCCGTCTTGCGCTGGGTGTTGGCGATCTCGGCCGCTGCCTCCGGTTGCACCGCGGCGAAGACAGCGGCGCTCACGTCCGCGCTGGATATTGGCACCTTGAGTTCGGTGTCCGGACAGGGCAGTTCCTGGTCGCGGCTGCGCGCGAGAAATCCGTTCCTGACGAAATCGCCCCCTGCTGTCGACAGTTTCTCGATGCAGGAAAAACCCACGTGGTGATTGGTCAGCAGCAGGCCCTGCGCGGAAACAAAGGAAGACGAGGCGCCGCCGAAATTGACCGCCGCCAGCCGCAGGTGTTCCAGCCAGTCGGGAGTGAGGGAAAACCGGTAGCGCTCGGCGAGTGCCTGGACGGGCGGCTTGTCGAAAGTCCACATGCCTTCGTCGGCATGGGTCGCGGTAACGGTCAGCAGGCACGATAAGGCTAGTGCGCAAAAGGGCAGGCGTGGCATGGGTCGGTTCCGGATGAAGGTGGCTGCGATGAGGGAATCCGCGGGCGGACTTGCTGGGAAACGCCATTCTACACAAATAATCATTTCGCATCGACCGGCCTTCGGCGCCGTCTCTGGCTGGTTGTTCACTTGCACCGAACAAGGTAGGATGCCTGTCGAAACATGACCGAGGAAATGGCGACATGAAAACCCCAGGCGTTCCGGAATCCCGCGCCGGGGAGCGCCGCACCGGAACCCCAGCGCGGCGGAATGTTAATTTTGGTCTGTCGCTGCTGGCCAGCCTGCTGTTGCATGCGCTGGTCCTGATGCTCCAGTTCGGCGCTCCCGGCCTGGGCCTGCCTTGGTCAGGCCTGTCAGGAAGCGCGCGCAGGACGGACGCCCCCGTGCTGCAGGCGATCCTGCGGGAGCCTGTGACGATAATCGCCAGTGCCGAGCTAACGCCCCAGGCCCGGCCGGTCGTGAGCGCAGTCCGGCCAGCCACCGTAGCGGACCAAACCGAGGTTACCCTCCCCCCCCGTGTCTCGCCGCAACCAGCGGCTCAGCCCGTCGTCACTGAGGCCGCCATCAGGGCGGCCCCGCGCCAGATCCCGCCGCAGGAAGCGCCCAAGGAAGACCAGTTTGCCAAGGTAGAGGAAGAACCAAAACCAGCGCCGCTGCCCACGCCGGGCGTCGCCGTGTTGAGCACGGACAAGGAAAGTCCGTGGAGCACGAGCGTTACGCAGACGGCGAGCGATGACGAAGCCAAACAGCGCGACATGAGTGCCGCCGAGGAGCGGGTCAAGGAGGAGGATCGGGAGCGCCAGAGAGTCGAGGAACTGGCGCGGATCGAGGCGGAGCACAAGCAGATCGAGCAGGCGGCCGCAACCAGGATGCAAGAGGAAGCACTGGAACGCAGGAGGATGGAAGAACTGGCGCGGCTCGAGGAGGGAAAACGGCAGGCCGAGCAACTGGCCGCAACCAGGGTGCGCGAGGAAACCCTGGAACGCAGGCGGCTCGAGGAACTGGCGCGGATCGAGAGGGAGAAACGAATCGCCGAACAGGCGGCCGCGGCCAAGGCCAGGGAGGAAGCCCTGGCGAAGGAAATCGCGGCGAGAGCGCTGGCGCGCGAGCGGCGGGAGGTAGCCGGCCGGATAGGCGCTCCCGCCACGGAAATAGCCGGTGCCGCAAGCCCGGCGTCAGGCAGGCCGGAAGGCGGCCGAGAGGCCGGATCGGAGCCTTCCGCGGGGGGCGGCGCCGACCTCGCCCGACGCGCCCTGGCGCAGGCCAGGGGCGGAATACCTGTTCCCGCCGCGGCGCCTCCCGACAGCAATCGGCGGCGGGGCAGCCTGCTCGGCGATGATCCCAGGGATATCCAACTGGCATTCTATGGCGAGGGCTGGCGACAGAAGGTCGAGCGCATCGGCAGCCTCAACTACCCGAAACTGTCGCGCAACCGCTTCTACGATGCGCTGGTGGTTACCGTGAGCATCAACAGCGACGGGTCGCTCGCCG
>CAYHXK010000099.1:0-8428 GCA_964360125.1 uncultured Sterolibacterium sp. | reverse complement strand
AAGCTGATGACCGACGGCATCCTGCTGGCGGAGACGCAGGGCGATCCGCTGCTGCGCGCCTACGACACCATCATCCTCGACGAGGCGCACGAGCGCAGTCTCAACATCGATTTCCTGCTGGGTTTCCTGAAGCAACTGTTGCCGCGGCGCCCCGACTTGAAAGTAATCGTCACTTCTGCGACGCTGGACGCCGACAAGTTTTCACGCCATTTCGGCAATGCTCCGGTGATCGAGGTCTCGGGCCGCCTCTATCCCATCGAAATGCGCTGGCGGCCGGTGCAGGATGAGACGACCGACAAGGACCGGCAAATCCACGATGCCATCGTCGACGCCGTCGACGAAGCGCAACGCGCCGGGCCCGGCGACGTGCTGGTATTCCTGCCGGGCGAGCGGGAGATCCGCGAGGCGGCGGAAGCCTTGCGCAAGCATGCGTTCACCAGGACGGGCGGCCCGGCCACTGAAATCCTGCCGCTGTTCGCGCGCCAGTCGGCGCAGGAGCAGGGCCGGGTATTCCAGTCGCACCAGGGCCGGCGCGTGGTGCTGGCGACCAACGTCGCCGAGACATCGCTGACCGTGCCGGGCATCCGCTACGTCGTCGATACCGGGCTGGCGCGGCTCAAGCGCTATTCCCATCGCAACAAAATCGAGCAGTTGCAGGTCGAGCCGATTGCCCAGGCGGCGGCCAACCAGCGCGCCGGGCGTTGCGGACGGGTGGCGGCAGGCATCTGCTGGCGGCTGTATGCCGAGGATGACTTCACCAAACGCCCGGCTTATACCGACCCCGAGATTCTGCGTTCCTCGCTGGCGGGGGTGATCCTGCGCATGAAGGCCTTGCAGCTCGGCGATGTCGAGGATTTCCCATTTCTCCAGCCGCCGCCGCAGAAAATGGTGGCGGATGGCTATCAGTTGCTCGGCGAATTGGGTGCCGTCGATGAGGGGCGCGAATTAACCTTCCTTGGCAGAGAACTGGCGAAACTTCCGCTCGACCCGAAGATCGGCCGCATGATACTTGCCGCCCGCGACGAAGCTGCCTTGACGGAAGTGCTGGTGATCGCCAGCGCGCTGTCGGTGCCGGATCCCCGCGAACGGCCGCCGGAGAAGTCCGGCAGTGCCGATCAGGCGCATGCCAAATGGAAGGACGAGAAATCCGAGTTTTTATCCTATCTCAAGCTCTGGCAGGATGCCGACGAAGCGTGGAAACACGAATCTTCGTCCAAACTGAAGCTGTGGTGCCGGCAGAATTTCATCTCCTGGCTGCGCCTGCGCGAATGGCGCGACATCCATGGCCAGTTGCATGCCTTGTGTACCGAACATGGCTGGAAGGAGAATCGGCAACCGGCTGCTTTCGATGCCATTCACCGCGCCCTGCTTGCCGGCCTGCTCGGCAACATCGGCCTGAAAAGCGAAGACGAAGGCCACTATCTCGGCGCCAGAGGGATCAAGTTTTACATCCATCCCGGCTCGACCCTGGTGAAGAAAGCCGGGCGCTGGATCATGGCGGCGGAACTGATGGAGACTTCCCGGCTGTTCGCCCGCTGCGTGGCCAGGATCGAGCCGGAGTGGCTGGAACAGGTCGGTGTCCACCTGGTCAAGCGCCACGTGTATGAGCCGCATTGGGAGAAGAGTTCCGGGCAGGTGGTGGCCTGGGAGCGCGCCACGCTGCACGGGCTGTTGCTGTATGCCAAGCGCCGCGTGCAGTTTGGCAGGCCCGGCGCGGCCGATGTGGCGGCGGGGGAAACAAAATTGGCGCGCGATCTGTTCATCCGCGGCGCGCTGGTCGACGGGGAGGTGCACGAGGACTTCGTGCGGCGGGCGAAATTTTTTCAGCATAACCGCAAACTGATCGCCGACATCGAGGCGCTCGAACACAAGTCGCGCCGGCCCGACGTGCTGGTCGATGAGGAGCTGATCCAGGCCTTCTACGACAGCAAGCTGCCCGGGGATGTGGTTTCGCTGGTTGCATTCGAAGCCTGGCGCAGGGATGCCGAAACCAAACAACCGAAGCTGTTGTTTCTCGAACGCGAACAACTGATGCGTCATGAGGCGGCCGGCATCACTACCGATGCCTTTCCGCACGCCATGGAGTTACACGGCCAGCGCCTGACGCTGGCTTATCACCACGATCCCGGCGCGGCCGACGACGGCGTGACGCTGTCGCTGCCGCTGCCGGCGTTGAACCAGGTTTCCGCCAACCGCTGCGACTGGCTGGTGCCGGGCCTGCTCAAGGAAAAGACGCTGGCGCTGCTCAAGACGCTGCCGCAAAAGGTCCGCCAGCGCCTGCAACCGCTGGATGCTTTTACGCAGCGGTTCTGCGACGCCACGCACGACTATGAGGAGGCGCCGGTGCGTGCGCTCACCCGTGCGGTCGAGGAAACGCTGGCGATGAAACTGCCGCTCGACGCCTTCCGGCCGGGCGAATTGCGGCCGCACTTGCTGATGAACTTCCGCCTGCTCGACGAGCACGGCGGCACTCTGGCGATGTCCCGCTGCTTGCCGGAACTGCGCGCCGAGCATGGCGGACGCGTGGCCAGCGCTTTTGCCGGCGCCATGCTGGAAGGCCCGGCTGGCGACGCCGAGCGGGGCGGACAGAGCGGGCTGACCGCCTGGACTTTCGGCGACCTGCCCGAGTTGATGGAAGTCGATGTCGGCGGCACGGCCAGCGGACAGCCAGGCAAAATGCGGGTGATCGGTTTTCCGGCGCTGGTGGACCAGGGCGACAGCGTTGCCCTGCGCGTCTTCGATACGCCGGACACGGCGCGCGCGCTGCATCGCAGCGGCTTGCGCCGGCTGTTCGCGCTGGCGCTGCGCGAGCAGGTGAAAACCATAGAGAAGAGTTTGCCCGGCGCCAGAGAACTGGCGATGCAGTTCATCAATCTGGGCAGCGAAAAGCAACTGCGCGAACAGCTGGTCGCCGCCACGCTGGAGCGTACCTGCCTGGTCGAGCCCTTGCCGGGGACGGCGGCCGAGTTCGAGGCGCGCAAAGAGGTGGCGCGGACCAAGGTTATCCTGGTGGCGCAGGAAATTGTCCGCTTGTTGGCCACCCTGCTGGCCGAGTACACTATCGTGCAGAAGAAAATCGTCTCGATGCAAAAAGCCTTCCCGCAAACCTGCGCGGATGTCGCGGCGCAGTTGTCGGATTTGTTGCGCAAGGATTTCATTGTTGCTACGTCTTTCGAGCGGCTGGCGCACTATCCCCGTTACCTGAAGGCCGCCGCCATGCGCCTTGACAAGGCGCGTGCCGATGCCGAGCGCGACACCAGGCTGATGCGCGAATGGCAGTCGCTCGGCAAGACCTTCGAGCGCGAGCGGGCGGATCAGGCCAGGAGCGGCGTGGCCGACCCTTTCCTGGAGGATTTCCGCTGGCTGCTGGAAGAGTTGCGCGTCGCCCTGTTTGCGCAGGAGTTGCGCACCCCTACGCCGGTGTCGGTGAAACGCTTGCAGAAAATGTGGGAGACCAGGTTGCACAAATGAGACCGCATAAGACCACGCAACTGATCCCCGCGATGAAGGTGTTTGCGGCTTTCATTCGCGCCGCGCGCGATTTGACCCAGCGGAAGATCCTGCTGCATGCGCTGTGGCCGCCGCTGGTTTCACTGGCTGCGTGGTCCGTGATTGCCGTGGCGCTATGGGAACCGGCCGCAGCCACGCTGGCAGCGATGCTGCCACACTGGCCCTGGCTGAGCGCCGGCTGGGTTGCCGACTGGCTGGTGAATGCAATCCTGCTGCTGGCGCTGGCGCCGCTGGTGTATTTCACGGCGCTATTTCTGGTGGCGGTTTTCGCGCTGCCGTTGATGATGACGCTGGTGGCGGCGCGCGACTATCCGGATGTGGCGCGCTACGGCACGCATGTGGTGTGGGGCAGCGTCGCAAACACGCTGCTGGCCGGTCTGGTATTTGTGCTCGGCTGGCTGATCACTCTGCCGCTGCTGCTGATTCCTGGCGTGCTGCTGGTCATGCCGCTGGCGTGGGCGGCATGGCTCAACCAACGTACTTTCCGTTTCGACGCCTTGGCGGAGCATGCCACCGCCGACGAGCGCCGGCGGATCATTCTCCGCTGCCAACCGCAACTGTTGCTTGCCGGAGCTGGCACTGCACTGCTCGCCTATATTCCGCTGATTAATCTGCTGGCGCCGGCGTGGACCGCCATCGTGTTCGTGCATCTGTGCCTGGGGGCATTGCGGCGCCTACGGGCAGAGGAGGGCATATGGGTGGACTGACAGGCTGGGGCGCGCTGATCATCGGCGATGAGATCTTGCGCGGCAGGCGGTCGGACAAGCATTTCGCCCGCCTGGTGGAAGTCCTCGCGGCGCGGGGCCTGCATCTGGCTTGGACCTTGTATCTCGGCGACGATCGCGAGCGCTTGACGCAGACCTTGCGGCGGACGCTGGCTGGCGGCGATGTGGTGTTCGGTTTTGGCGGAATCGGCGTCACGCCCGACGACCACACCCGCCAGGCCGCTGCGGCGGCGGCTAACGTGGCGCTGGAACTGCATGCCGATGCCGAAGTGGAGATTCGCGCCCGCTTCGCCGCAACCGGCGCCGAGGTCACGCCGCAGCGTTTGCAACTCGGCGAGTTCCCGGTCGGCAGCCGCATCGTGCCGAATCCGTTCAATCGCATTCCGGGTTTCTCCCTGGACCATCATCACTTTTTCCCCGGCTTCCCGCAAATGGCCTGGCCGATGCTGGAATGGGTGCTCGAGCGCTATTATCGTGAGTACTTCTTCGCCCAAGCCGAGGACGAGCAGGCCATCATCATATGGGAGGGGCAGGAAGGGGCTTTGCTGGATTTGATGCGCCACATCGAGAAGACTTATCCGCAAGCCAGCCTGTTCAGCCTGCCGTCTTTCGGCAGCGAAGGCATGCGCCGCCATATCGAATTCGGCATGCGCGGCGAACCGGGCCAGGTGGCGGCGGCGATGGCCGAAATCAAGCGCGAAGTGACCCAGCTTGGTTTAGCATGGGAAGCACAATAAAAAAACCCCGGCGCAAGGCCGGGGTGAATCCAGTCATAGACGACTGGAGGAGGAGACGGGAATGCCGGGATCAGGCGGCTTTTTTGGCCTTGGCGGCGGCATTGGCGGAGCCGACTGCCTTGACGGTGGCGCTGGTAGCTGCCGCCACGTTGGCTTCGGTGATCTCCGCAACTTGCTTGGCGGCTTTGGTCATGCTGTCATAGGCCGAATTGGCGGCGGCGATGGCGGATTTAACCGCAGCCACGGCAACATCGGAACCGGCCGGGGCGTTCTTGGCGGCTTTGTCGAGCGCGGTAGCGACATTCTTGTTGGCTTCGGCGAACTGCGACTCGACGATCTTGGAGACTTCTTCCTGAGTCTGGGTGGCGATTTCGTAGATGCTGCGCGAATAGGCAACAGCCTTCTCGGCGGCCGGCTGGGCCAAAGTGGTTTGCAGCGCGACAAAAGATTGAATGTCCTTGACGCCGAGCAGGGCCTTGGCGGAAGCGACGCTGTCTTCCAGCAGGGTGCGGGCGGTGTTCAGGTTCAGCGCGGCAAGACGCTCGGCGCTGGCGAAGGCGGTGTTGGCCAGGGTCAGCATGGCTTCGACATTGGCTTTGTTACTGGTGGCGAATTGCTCGGGTGTGGTGAACATGGTGAATCTCCTTAGAGGAATTAACTTAAACGGTTGAGTCTGTAGTGTTGGCCTCGACCCCGTTTGCCAAATGTGACGAAGAACCGGTTCGCGGCTTTATATTGCGGTGCAACATGTTTCTTATTATAGGGAAGGCCGACTCGATGTCAAGTCTTTTTTGGTGCTATGCACAAAATATTTTAGTATGTACTATAATCTATTTAAATCAATCACATGAGTAGTAACAAAGACTTCAACATGACTATTGTCAAAGCAAAATTATTGCGCTGCAATCTTAGCATGCGAGAAGAGAACAGGCATGCCTGAGCAGATGGTCGGGATCTTCCAGCGCGTCGCGCCGGGTGTCTTCGTCCTGCTTTGGAGTACCGGTTTCATCGGCGCCAAGCTGGGCTTGCCGGACGCCGAGCCGCTGACTTTCCTGCTGCTGCGCTTCGCCATTGTCTGCGCTTTGTTGCTGGCGCTGGTACTGGCGCTACGCCGTCCCTGGCCGGTGGATCGGCGGCAAGTCCTGCATATCGCCGTAGCCGGCGTGTTATTGCACGGTGGCTACCTGGGCGGCGTATTCGGCGCCATTCACCATGGCATGGCGGCGGGTCCGGTGGCGTTGATCGTCGGCATGCAGCCCTTGTTGACGGCGCTGCTGGGCGGAAGACTGCTGGGCGAGCGCGTCGCTGCGAGACAATGGGTGGGCTTGCTGTTGGGCTTTGTCGGTGTGCTGCTGGTGCTGTCGGGCAAGCTGGCCATGGCCGGGGCTTCCGTCGCCGGACTGGCGCTGGCGCTGCTGGCTCTGCTCAGCATCACCGCCGGGACCTTGTATCAGAAGCGATTCTGCGGCCAGATGGAGCTGTGGACCGGTTCGCTGATCCAGTTTGCCGCGACCGGTCTGATATTCCTGCCGTTGGCGCTCACTCTCGAAACAATGCAGGTGAACTGGAGCGGCAACTTTGTCTTCGCGTTGGGCTGGCTGGTGCTGGTGTTGTCGCTCGGCGCGATTTCCCTGCTCCACCTGTTGATTCGGCGGGGCGCGGCGACACGGGTATCAACACTGTTTTACCTGACGCCGCCCGCCACGGCTGTGATGGCCTGGGCGATATTCGGCGAGCAACTCGACCTGCCGGCTCTGGCGGGAATGGCGCTGGCGGCGGCCGGGGTGGCGCTGGCGTTGAAGCGCTAGTTATTCTTGAAGTCCGCTTTGCGCTTGTCGATGAAAGCCGCCATGCCTTCCTTCTGGTCGACCAGGCCGAAAGCGGAATGGAAGGTGCGGCGCTCGAACAGCAAGCCTTCCTGCAGGGATGACTCGTAGGCACGATTGACCGATTCCTTGATCATCATCACCACCGGCAGGGAGTAGCCGGCAATTTTTTCCGCAGTGGCCAGGGCCTCCTCGATCAGCTTGTCCGACGGCACGATGCGCGCGACCAGGCCGGCCCGCTCGGCTTCGGCGGCGTCCATGATGCGGGCGGTGAGGCACAGTTCCATGGCTTTGGACTTGCCCACGGCGCGCGGCAAGCGCTGCGTGCCGCCGGCGCCGGGGAGAATTCCAAGCTTGACTTCGGGCTGGCCGAACTGCGCATTCTCGGCGGCCAGGATGAAATCGCACATCATCGCCAGTTCGCAGCCGCCGCCCAGGGCATAGCCCGCCACCGCGGCAATGACCGGCTTGCGGCAGCGCGTAATGCGATCCCAGTTGCGGCTGATGTAGTTGGCCTTGTAGACATCCATGTGGCCCCAGTCTTTCATGGCGGCGATGTCGGCGCCGGCGGCAAAAGCCTTCTCGGAGCCGGTGATGACGATGCAGCCGACGGCTGCGTCGGCCTCGAAAAGGTCAAGCGCGGCGCCGACCTCGTCGATCAGCGCATCGTTGAGGGCATTCAGCGCCTGCGGCCGGTTCAGGGTGATGAGGCCGACGTTGCGCTTTGTTCCGCGTACTTCCACGAGGATATGTTGATAGGCCATGATGCGGTTTACTCCTGTCGCGGATTGGCAATTAGCGGCACAGCCTTGAGCGGCGCCGGTTCGTCACCGGGTTTGGCGGCCGCCGCCGGCTGGCCGGTACTGGCCTTGGTCTTCGGCTGGATCACGGCGCGCACGCGATGGTCCTGGCCGGGCGCCGGCGCGGCGGTAGTTCCGGCAGGGCCGCTGGAGACAACATAATTATCGTTCTTGCCGTCGTAGGAAATGTATTGGCCGCGGACTTCGTCCAGGCCGCTCTTGACCCGGGCGCGCTGAAAGAACTCGGTTTTCTCCGCCTTGCCGTCGTACACGATGCGCTCGGCCTCGCCATCGACGAATTCGTTCTTGCCTTCACGCTTTTGCCTGAAGCGCGCCAGCCCGCCGGGGCCGCCGGTGGCAACGCCGTTCTGAAATCCTTCCGCATCCTGGGTGACGACCAGTTTGTCGCTGCGAATTATCAGCGAGCCTTGAACCAGCTGGACGTTCCCTTCGAAGACATTCACTTTCTTGACATCGTCAATGACGATGCGGTCGGCTTCAAGGTTGACCGGCTTGTCGCGATCGACTTTTTCCGCGAGTGCCGACAGGGGCATGCCGAGTGGAAAAACCAGCGTGAGGAGCGTGAGGAGCTTGAGGCGCGATGCGTTCATGGGCTTCATGGGGTTTTAGTTTCACTACGATAAATCATGCCTTGCGCCGGACCCAAGAGAGTGAAGTTGCGGTTGCGGTTGTCGACTTCCATGCCGGCGCCGTGAATCATGCTGCGCCCTTGGGTTATGCTGACCGGCACGCTGGAACGGGCGATTTCGTCGTCTGGATAAACCACCATTTCCGCAGTCGTCACCATCAGAGCAGGGCTATCGGCACTG
>CAYHXK010000098.1:6879-8435 GCA_964360125.1 uncultured Sterolibacterium sp. | reverse complement strand
GATGCGCGCGCCGCCGGAATCGTTGAGTCCGATCACCGGCGCGCCGACCTTCATGGCGTGATCCATGACCTTGCAGATCTTCTCGGCGTGCGCCTCGGACAGCGCGCCGCCGAACACCGTAAAATCCTGCGAGAAGACGAACACCATGCGACCGTTGATGGTGCCGTAGCCGATCACCACGCCGTCGCCGGGAACCCGGTTGTCGGCCATGCCGAAGTCCGTGCAGCGGTGCTCGACGAACATGTCCCACTCCTCGAAGGAATTGGGATCGACCAGCAGCTCGATGCGTTCGCGCGCGGAGAGCTTGCCTTTGGCGTGCTGCGCGGCAATGCGCTTCGCGCCGCCGCCGAGCCGCGCCTGTTCGCGTTTCTCTTCCAGTTGGCGAATGATGTCGTGCATGGAGTTTCTCCAGTCGGGCAATAATTAGTTCGACGAGTTCAGGTAGCCGAGCAAACGTTCGGCGGCGACGGTCGGCGAAGTCTTGCCGACTTCGACGCTGGCAGCCAGCGCGGGAAGATCGCGCCTGACCGCGGGATGCTCGCGAAAGCGCGCCTGCAGGCCCGACTCGATCAGCGCCCACATCCAGGCCACTGCCTGATGTCGCCGCCTGGTTTCGATGGCGCCGCATTCGCCCATGCGCTGGCGATAACGTTCGATCGCTTCCCAGAATTCCGCGATGCCTTGCTGTCTGGTGGCGCTTGCCGCTATTACCGGGGGCTTCCAGTGCGGCGAGGCATGCCGCAGCATGGAGAGCGCGCCGCGCAGCTGGCCGATGGCGCAAGCGGTGGCCTCCCGATCAAGGTCGGCCTTGTTCACCACGATGAGGTCGGCCAGTTCGACGATGCCTTTCTTGATGGCCTGCAAGTCGTCGCCGGCGTTCGGCTGTTGCAGCAGCACGAAGACGTCGGTCATGCCCGCCACCGCGGTTTCCGACTGGCCGACGCCGACCGTCTCGACGATGATCACATCGAAGCCGGCGGCTTCGCACAGCAGCACGGCTTCGCGCGTCTTGTCGGCCACCCCGCCCAGCGCCCCGGACGACGGCGTGGGGCGGATGAACGCCTCCTGGCGCAGCGAGAGCCGCTCCATGCGCGTCTTGTCGCCGAGTATGGAACCGCCGCTGAGCGACGAGGAGGGATCGACCGCCAACACCGCGACGCGATGGCCGCGCTCGATCAGGAACATGCCGAGCGCTTCGATGAACGTGGATTTGCCGACGCCGGGCGCGCCGGAGATGCCGATGCGGATCGAATTGCCGGCATGCGGCAGCAGCGCCTCCAAAAGTTGTTGCGCGCGCGCCCGATGGTCGTGGCGGGATGACTCGATCAGGGTAATCGCCTTGGCCAGCGCGCGGCGCTGTTGCCCCAGGACACCGGCGACCAGTGCGCTGTCCGCCGCGGATAAGCCGATTTCAGGCACTGACTGCATCTGCTTCGACGCGGCGCTCAGACGCTGGCGGGCGCATGCGCCGCGCGGATCGCCCGCACGCTCGATCGGATGCCGTCGCAGCCGATCAGGATGTCGGCGCTCGCCTGGGGGATGCGGGGGCCGAAGTC
>CAYHXK010000098.1:3770-6869 GCA_964360125.1 uncultured Sterolibacterium sp. | reverse complement strand
CGGGATCGGCGTGCCGGGGCCGAAGATGCCCCTGACACCGGCTTTTTCGAGAAATTCGTGATCCTGCGCCGGCACCACCCCGCCGACGAACACCACGATGTCGCCGGCGCCCTGCTCCCTAAGAGCCAGCAGCAGAGCCGGCACCAGCGTCTTGTGGCCGGCCGCCAGCGTCGACACGCCGATGGCATGCACGTCGTTCTCGACCGCCTGGCGCGCCGCTTCCTCGGGCGTCTGGAACAGCGGGCCGATGTCGACATCGAAGCCGAGGTCGGCGAAAGCCGTGGCGACCACCTTGGCGCCGCGGTCATGGCCGTCCTGGCCGAGCTTGGCGATCATGATGCGCGGACGGCGCCCCTCGGCGGCGGCGAAAGTTTCGATCTGCTGTTTGATTTCCATCCAGTGCTTGTCCTTTTCGAAAGCGGCGCCATACACCCCGGATACCATCTGGTTGTCGGCGCGGTGGCGCCCCCAGGCAGCCTCCAGCGCATCCGAGATTTCCCCGACGGTGGCGCGCAGGCGGCTGGCCTGGATCGCCAGCTCCAGCAGATTGCCTGCTCCGCCCTTGGCCGCTGCGGTCAGCGCGGCCAGCGCCGCGGCGACCGCCGGCTGGTCGCGCTGCGCGCGGACCCTGGCGAGGCGCACGATCTGCCCTTCGCGCACGGCATGATTGTCGACGTCGAGGAACTCGATGGTTTCTTCCCGGTCCAGTTGGTACTTGTTCACCCCGACGATGACATCCTTGCCGCCATCGATGCGCGCCTGCTTCTCGGCGGCGCAGGCTTCGATCTTCAGTTTGGCCCAGCCGGATGCGACGGCCTTGGTCATCCCGCCCATCCGCTCGACTTCCTCGATGATTGCCCAGGCCTGGTCGGCGAGGTCCTGGGTGAGTTTTTCCATCATGTAGGAGCCGGCCCAGGGGTCTATGACGCTGCCGATGTGGGTTTCTTCCTGCAGGATCAGCTGGGTGTTGCGGGCGATGCGCGAGGAAAATTCGGTGGGCAGGGCGATCGCCTCGTCGAGCGAATTGGTGTGCAGGCTCTGGGTGCCGCCGAACACCGCCGCCATCGCCTCGACGGTGGTGCGCACCACATTGTTGTAGGGATCTTGCAAGGTCAGCGACCAGCCCGAGGTCTGGCAGTGGGTGCGCAGCATCGACGATTTTGGGTTCTGCGGCTGGAACCCCTGCATGATGCGCCACCACAGCAGGCGCGCGGCGCGCAGCTTGGCCACCTCCAGATAGAAATTCATGCCGATGGCGAAGAAGAAGGACAGCCGCCCGGCGAATTGGTCCACATCCATGCCGCTGGCCAGCGCCGTGCGCACATACTCGCGGCCGTCGGCCAGGGTCAGGGCCAGTTCGAGGGCCTGGGTCGCGCCGGCTTCCTGGATGTGGTAGCCGGAGATCGAGATCGAGTTGAACTTCGGCATGTGCTGCGCCGTATAGCCGATGATGTCGGCGACGATGCGCATCGACGGCTCGGGCGGGTAGATGTAGGTGTTGCGGACCATGAACTCCTTGAGGATGTCGTTCTGGATGGTCCCCGACAACTGCTCCTGCGCCACGCCCTGCTCTTCGGCCGCCACGATATAGCCGGCCAGCACCGGCAGCACCGCGCCGTTCATGGTCATCGAAACACTGACCTGGTCGAGCGGGATGCCGTCGAACAGGATCTTCATGTCCTCCACCGAGTCGATCGCCACGCCGGCCTTGCCGACGTCGCCGGTGACGCGCGGATGGTCGGAGTCGTAACCGCGGTGGGTGGCGAGGTCGAAAGCCACCGACACGCCCTGGCCGCCCGCCGCGAGTGCCTTGCGGTAGAAGGCGTTGGATGCCTCGGCCGTGGAAAAGCCGGCGTACTGGCGGATAGTCCACGGCCGCGCCGCGTACATGGTCGCCTGCGGGCCGCGCAGGTAGGGCGCAAAGCCGGGCAGGGTGTCCGCATAGGGCAGGCCTGCCACGTCTGCCTGGGTGTACAGGGGCTTGATGACGATGCCTTCGGGCGTCACCCAGTCCAGGCCGCTCAAATCTCCGCCGGGAGCCGACTTGGCGGCGGCCTCGGCCCAAGCCGCCAGGCTGGGGATGCTGACTTCCGGATACTTGCTCATGTCCTGCCTTTCCAGTGGTGCCGGGGACTTTACTCTTTACCTTGAACTTCCGGAGCTTGTCCAGGGAGGCATCAATTTAGTCGGATCTCGTCATTGCGAGCGAAGCGAAGCAATCTAATAAGCATGCAGGATCAGCAGCTTGCTGATTGCCACGGCCCTGCGGGCCTCGCAATGACGGAATTATCCAGTGTTTCCACAACGCCGCTTGACATCGTCCAGCCGGCATAATACTGTATCCATAATTATGAATGCAATACCCGACATCGGCCTGGCCCCGCCCGCGCTATACCAGCAGGTCGCCGAAAGGCTGCGCGAGCGCATTTACGCCCACCAGTTGCCGGCCGGCAGCTGGCTCGACGAGCAGGCATTGGCCCAGGAATACGGCATCTCGCGCACGCCCTTGCGCGAAGCGCTCAAGGTATTGGCGGCGGAAGGGCTGGTGCTGCTCAAGCCGCGCCGCGGTTGTTACGTCACGGAATTGTCGGAACGCGATCTGGACGAGATTTTTCCGGTGATCGCGCTGCTCGAAGGCCGCTGCGCCGCCGAGGCCGCGCAAAAAGCCAGCGCTGCCGATCTCGCCCGCCTGGCGGCTCTCCACGATCAACTCGAGCAGCATGCCAAAAGCGGCGATACCGGAAGTTTCTTCGAAGCCAACCAGGATTTCCACACTGCCTTGCAGCAACTGGCGGGCAATCGCTGGCTGTCGCAACTGATCGACGAGACGCGCAAGATGCTGAAACTGACGCGGCGCGATTCGCTGCGTCTGGAGGGGCGCCTGAAGCAATCGCTGGCCGAGCACCGCGCCATCCTCAAGGCGTTGCGGCGGCGCGACGCCGACGCGGCCGGCCGTCTGATGCACGACCACCTGCTGTCCGGCCGGGCGGCGCTGGCAAAACTGCACACCGGCCCCAAGTGACGCGACAAACTCCTCGTCGCCGCGGCAAGTACCGGCGCGCAGGCTTGATCGTATCCAAGTGAGTGCGCCCTGCCGGG
>CAYHXK010000098.1:2072-3760 GCA_964360125.1 uncultured Sterolibacterium sp. | reverse complement strand
GCCGGGCGAACAAAAAAAACGGCCGCCCTCCAGCGGCCGCCAACCCATATGACTACGAGAATTAACGCGGCGCGCCCGCGGGCTTGTGCTGACGCAGCCGCTCGTGACGCGCATGCCGCGACTGGAGATCGAAAATCGTCTTTTGTTCGGGAGTGAGTTGAGAATAGAAAACCCTGGTTTCGCCGGCGACCTTGGCGAGCCTGTCGGCGGCGCCGCGCATCTGCTCGATCTTCCGGTCGAGCCGATCCGGGGTCGAGATATCCTCGCTGCCCTGATACCGCCCCTGCCACCGGCCGGCCGGTTCCTGGCCGCGTTCGCGCGACATTTGGGTCATGGCGGTTACATAGGCTTGCCAGGCGCTCTGCTGCCCCGGCTTGAGATACAGGTTCTTGCCGAGACTCTCAAGCTGCTTCTGCGTCGCGGCGACCGGATCGACTTGCTCGGCTCGCATCATGCCCGGGGAACTGCGCGCACTCGCACTCCCCGGCGGCGGCTCCGCCGCGCCCGTCGGCCCCACGCCGGCCAAGTTGATCATCGCCGCGATGCCTGCTGCTGCCAATCCGAGTTTCATTGTTGCACCCCCAGTTCGATTCGGAGAAATTTGCGGTGTTGATTTCCGCTGACTTATTCTCCTCAACCGATAGCGGGGGGACAAGTAAAACTGTGTAACAGTTTGTGAGCGGTGCTTATTACTTCTCGACAATCAGGCCGCGGCGCTCCAGCTGCGCTACTCGAGGTTCTGGATCTGCTCGCGCATCTGCTCGATCATCAGCTTCATTTCCAGGCCGATGTTGGTGATCTCCGACGACACCGACTTGGACGACAGGGTGTTGGCTTCGCGGTTGAGTTCCTGCATCAGGAAATCCAGCCGCTTGCCGACGGCGCCGCCCTTCTTCAGAACCCGCTCGAGCTCGTCCAGGTGCGTCGCGAGGCGCGACAATTCCTCGGCGATGTCGATGCGCGTGGCATACACGCCGATCTCCTGGCGGATGCGCTCCTCGTCGAGATTGGAGACAGCCTCGCGCAGTCTGGCGGCCAGGCGTTCCTGGTATTCGGCCAGGGCGCGCGGCAACAGCGGCACCGCCTGCGCCACCAGTTGGCGCATGCGGGAGGTCCGCTCGAGGATCATGGCCGCCAGCTTCTCGCCTTCGCGCGCCCGGGTGGCGACGAACTCGTCGAGCGCCGTCGCGGCCAGCGCCAGGCACTCGGCCTGCAAGGTTTCCTGGGCGACCGTCTGGTCGCCGAGCATGCCGGGCCAGCGCAATACTTCGGCCACCGTCAGCGGCGCAGCCTGCGGCAACACGGTGTGCACCGTGCCCTGCAAGCGCGCCAATTGCGCCAGCAGGTCCGGGTTGGCCGCCTGTTCGAGGGCCATGGTCGCGGATGACCCCGGCATCAGACCGCCGCGGCACTCGAACTTGCCACGGCCGATGCGCGCGGCGATCAGCTCGCGCAAGGGCATTTCCAGGAAACGCAATTCCTCGCCGATGCGAAAATTGATATCGAGATAGCGCGAATTGACGCTTTTTAGTTCAAGATGGAGGATGGCTGGGCCAAGATCACGTTGTACTGCTGCGTAACCGGTCATGCTGTGGATCATGATGTGAGTTCCATGGTTGTGTATACTCTTGGTGCGGCAAGACAAATACTCGCCCGACAATTTATGTCTCTTGTGCCCTTTATCCCCC
>CAYHXK010000098.1:0-1972 GCA_964360125.1 uncultured Sterolibacterium sp. | reverse complement strand
GTATGAAAATTCGAACGACAGTGTAACCTCCGCGTCATGTCGCAACAACACATCAATCTGCCGCTACCCGCAAACTTCCAACTCGATGACTACCGGATCGAGCGGCAGTTGTCGCAGGGCGGCTTTTCCATCGTCTACCTGGCCCATGACGAACAAGGCACGCCGGTGGCGATCAAGGAATACCTGCCCGCCCGCCTCGCCCAGCGGAGCGGGGAAAATCCGGTGCCGGTCGTCAGCGCGGAACACCAGGCGGCCTTCAATCAGGGGATGCAGAGTTTTTTCGAGGAAGGCAGGATCCTCGCCCATCTCGACCACCCCAACGTAGTGCGGGTGCTGAATTTTTTCCGCGCCAACCAAACCGCCTATCTGGTGATGCGTTACGAGAGTGGCTGCACGCTGCAGGAGCACGTCCAGAAACACACCGGGGAACTCGGCGAAAGCTTCATCCGCGAGGTGTTCGTGCGCCTGCTCAACGGACTGCGCGAAGTCCACATGCACAAACTGTTGCACCTGGACATCAAGCCGGCGAATATCTACCTGCGCAGCGACGGCCATCCGGTGCTGCTGGATTTCGGCGCCACGCGGCAGGGTCTGGGCGAGGGCGGCCTGTCCTTTGCAGCCGTGCATACGCGCGGATTCGCCGCGCCGGAGCAGATGGGATCTGGAGAAGCGCAAGGACCGTGGACCGACATCTATGCGGTGGGCGCGACGCTGTATTCCTGCCTGGCCAAGGGCGCGCCGCTCTCCGCCGACCTGCGCCTGCAAAAGGACGAACTGGAGCCCGCCCAGCGACGCTGGCGCCAGCAATATTCGCCGCAACTGCTGGAACTGATCGACTGGTGCATGAAACTGCACGTCGGCGAGCGTCCGCAAAGCGTTTTTGCCTTGCAGAAAGTGCTGAATGGCGAATTGCTCGACCTGGTCGATCCGGCCTGGTTCGCGGAACCTTCCCCCCCCAAGCCCGCGGAGCCATCGTGAAATTTTCGATCTTCCAGGAAAGCCGCATCGGCAGGCGCAAGTCCAACCAGGACCGGTTGAATTACAGCTATACCCGGGATGCCTTGCTGATGGTGGTGGCCGACGGCATGGGCGGACACCTGATGGGCGAAGTGGCGGCGCAAATCGCCGTGGATCGCCTGGACGAATCCTTCCAGCGTGAGGCCAAGCCGGCGCTCAGCGACCCGCTGCAGTTCCTCTCCCGGGCGCTGACGGATGCCCATCACGCCATATTCAATTTTGCGGCGGAACGCTTCCTGCCGGAAGTACCGCGCACCACCTGCGTTGCCTGCATCGTGCAGCACGGCGTCGCTTATTGGACCCACGTCGGCGACTCGCGCCTGTATGCCATACGCGCCGGCAAAGTGCTGGCGCAGACGCGCGACCATACGCGGGTGCAGATGCTGCTGGAGCAAGGCCTGATCGACGCCGCCAGCGCCGCCGTGCACCCGGCGCGCCATCGCATTTACAGTTGCCTCGGCGGTGATCTGCCGCCGCAACTCGAACCCGGAAGCCAGACACCGCTCCAGTCAGGCGACATCATCGCGCTGTGCACCGACGGTGCCTGGGGGCCTTTGCTCGACGACACCCTGGTGCGAGGACTGGCTGAATCCACCCCTATGGAAACGGTTCCCTACCTGCTTGACCTGGCCGAGGCGGAGGCCGGCGTTGGCAGCGATAATCTGACGCTGATGGCGATGCAATGGGGCGATAATAGCGCCATGGCGCAATAATCCGCCAATCACAGGCGCATCTGGTGAGCCACAAGGACGTACAGAATGTTGCCATCTGCTGGATGGCATAGCGCCGAACCAGCATTCCGGGAGCATGGCATGACCGACAAACTACTTCCAGCCATCGGCGGCAAAACCTTCGAGGCGCTCAAGCACACCAACCAGCACGGCGCCGAATACTGGAGCGCCCGCGACCTGCAACCGCTGCTCGGCTACAGCCAGTGGCGGCGCTTCGAACAAGC
>CAYHXK010000097.1:0-8503 GCA_964360125.1 uncultured Sterolibacterium sp. | reverse complement strand
CCTAAAGAAGAAAACGGCAGGTTGGATATCAGGCCAAATGCCGGGAATCATGTGATGATACAAGCGAAGGAAGGCTATATCATGTTTCTCGCCCACCTCAGGAATCAGTCGATTTTAGTCAAGGAAGGCCAGTATGTGCAGCAGGGGGAAGTGATAGGCATGGTGGGTAACTCTGGTAACTCAACCGCACCCCATCTTCATATCAATTTGTTTGACCAAATGGAAAATCCGTATGAATCAAAAGTGCTTCAATTTTTATTCAGCAGCTACGAATTGTTGAGTGCAGAGGGGCGATGGGTCAAGCACACTTCGTCTGTACCAAAAGTGGGTGCGTTGGTGCGGTTTAATGCATAACCCCCATCACTCAAGCGGGATTGCGCAATAGCGCAGCCCCTTACTTTTACGTTCGGTCCCTGAAATGTTCCGCGTTGGAGTAATTGACAACGCACCCAGATGTTGGCATGATCTCCAACATGAAAGCCGCTGCGCTCATCTCCACGCGCATTGTTTACTCGGAGCCGTCCTTTGCCGACCTGGTTCTTTGGCGACTACCGAAACCGGCCAAAGGATCGTCGCACCAATTCAAGTACAGGTTGGCGTATGTAGTGTCTGGAAAATGCCTTCTCCGCTACGACAACGAGACCGGCAAAGGAGATCACCGGCATTTTGGCGGAAAGGAAACCAATTACGTGTTCACAACGCCGGATAAATTGATTGCCGATTTCCAGCGGGACATTGCGAGGTGGAGCCATGAAAACCGTAACACTTGATGTACGATCGCCCGCCGATTCGATGGCGGATTTCGCCCGCGCTTGGAAGGCTGGCAAACCCCAGAAGTCGGCACGAATCAGCTTTGCCTCTCCTGAGCTACTGTGGCGAGTGCTAACCCAAAAACGCTGGGAACTGCTTAAGGCCCTCTGCGGCGCCGGTCCCGTGTCTATTCGCGAAGCGGCACGCCGCGCTGGGCGCGATGTCAAAGCGGTGCACGGCGACGTTACTGCGCTGCTCACAGCAGGAGTCATCGACCGAACGGACGATGGTCGTATCGTTTTTCCGTTTGACGCTGTTAAGGTCGAGTTCCTGTTGCAGGCGGCGTAGCGTCGTGACGCCCCTGTGGCCGAATCCTCCGTTGCGGCAGGCGCCGAATAGGCGGTCTGCGTTTTACCCAGGCGCCATCGCGCGGGGTTGCTGATACACGTTTGGAGACAGGGAAACGAACATGGAACCCAGCAACAAGAACGTTTCTTCTGATGCCAGCGACATGAGTGAACTCTTCTCACTTTGGTCGGTACAAGATTCCTTGCTCCAGTCCTATCGCTCAATGTTTGTTACTGCTCAATCGGTAGTAATGTCGCTTGCTGCAGCAATTGCCGCATCCAAACCCACATTGGCGAACGTCCTGCCGTTGGCTGTGCTGGGCGGTGTGCTCATGGTCGCCTGGTTGTCTGTGACGCTCAGTAGAACCCGTGATGTCACATTCGCTCAAAAACTAATTCTTTGGGCTGAGCAAGGACAGGTCGTTGCAAGGCCATTAGCCGCATTTAAAGAATACCAACGAGCTTGGGCTGAAAAAAGTGCATATATGGTTGAGTTCACTAACGGAAGCAAGGAATCCTTCAAGCCGAAATCAATTTGGCTTCAAGCGAAACCACGTTTCAAGATATGGAAATGGGGCACTCGCATACACATGGAGGTCATTGTCCCGGCAGGGTTTGGTCTCTGTTGGATATGGGTACTTCTCTATGTGGTGTATGCCTCCTAACATCAGTCAAGACAGCCCGCTACCGGCATCGGCAAGTTATTCCCAGACCCCCGTATCACCGCCAAAAGGAGCTTTGCAATGTCCAGCCTCGTTATTTATGGAAATGAATTCTATGGTCAATTGGAAAATGGCCTGGCCCCTGAGTTTTTCAAGTATCGCATTCTGGCTGAGGGTGACTCGTGGATGGATCGAAGCGCCATGTTCCACACCTCGTTGCTGCAAAAACTTGCGCCGAAGATGGATGCGGCCGGAGACGATGTGCTCATCATCAACTTGGCGCAATTTGGCGACACCATGCGTCGCATTGGCGACTGCGCCAAGGGTGACTTTCGGCAGTGGATCAACACCGCCTTCAGTTGGAAGTTTGATGCCATATTGTTGAGCGCAGGCGGAAATGATTTCATCGATGCGGCACGGGATCCCGGCCCTGGCCAAGGAATACTCAGGAACCTCGCGGCTGCGCCTTTGCCGGCTCTCGGGCGCGACTGCCTCAATCGAGCCAAGGTAAACGCCTTAGTGGCTCAATATTTACATCCGAGCTTTTCCACTCTTTACAATGAAATTCAATCCAGCAGGCACGCCGGCATCCCGATTTTCTTGAACAGCTACGACACTCCGATGGCGCGGAATGCGCCTGCCTTCGAGGGCGGTCGTTCATGGCTCTTTGAGTCATACCATAAGAACAGCATTCCATCCAACCTTTGGCCGGATCTGACAAGCAGCATCTTTGGCGAGATTCAGTCAGCGATAACTGGTTGGGCCAAAGATCGCGGCGATTTATATTGCGTCCCAACCAATGGGGCGCTTGTCGCTGCTCAAGAGGGTTCCATGGGAAGCAATGGCGATTGGCTCAACGAGATTCACCCGAACTCTTCAGGATGGGAAAAGCTGGCCGCGGTTTGGCAAAAGTCCATAAAAAATATACTGCCCTAAAGCCCAACGAAAACATCGGATATTTGCTGTTTGTGTTGGCATGTGGGGTTGCAGTGTTTTTATGGCTGTCGTTTTGGCGCGATAAGCCTGTGCCGACCCCGCTGGTCACGGCAAATCCGACTAGCCTCGCCCCTGCTAAGCAGGGGAATGTAGCGAACGACAGCACTCAGGGAGGACGATAAGTGACACGCACGATTTTCATGATTCACGGCATGTGGGGTGGGCCGTGGTATTGGGAGAACTACCGGCAGGTGCTGGAGGCTGAGGGTTACCGCTGCATCGCCGCCACCCTGCCTTACCACGACATGGACCCGCGGGGCATCCCGGACATGCTGCACCTGCTGCCGGAAAACGAACGGATGGAGGTTTACGAAAAGTGCGTTTATGAATCCGGGAGGGCGACTTTCGAGATCGGTTTTTGGCTGTTCGACCCAAGGGCCGCGTCGCGGGTGGATGCGTCCAGGGTAAACTGTCCCGTCCTGGTGGTGGCCGGCGCCGAGGACCGCATCACGCCGGCGGCGGTGGTGCGCAAAGTGGCGCGGAAGTACCGGGCCGTATCCACCTACAAGGAGTTCGAAAACCACGCCCACTGGGTCGTGGCGGAACCTCGCTGGCGGGAGGTTGCGGAATATGTCGTCGGCTGGCTCAAGCCGTCCATGCCGACATGAAGCAAACCTTGTCAAGCACCCTGGCATTGCTCCTCTGCGCGGCTTCCCTGCCGGCGCTCGCCAACGCGCTGCTCGTCACCACCCCGCGCGGCGCAAAGCTGGAAGCGCTTGCGGATTTTCCCGCCGGACCCGGCCCCTTTCCGACGGTGGTGCTGGCGCCCGGCCAGGCTTATCCCATGAACCTCTGGGCGCTGGCGCAACCGGCAAGGCGCCTGGTCGATCAAGGCATCGCCGTATACAGATTCAATTGGGCATATTTCACCCGCACGCCACGAGGCGGCCCCTCGGAGGACTTGTCGCTGGAGCTTGAAGATCTCTCGGCGGTTGTGGCCGTTGCCCAGGCAGATCCGCGCGTCGACCGCGCCAGGCTTTCGGTGGGAGGAAAGTCGCTGGGTTCGCTGGTTGCATGGCGGGCATTTTCATCCGACAAGTCGCTGAAGAGCGGCCTCTTCCTGACGCCCATCTGCAGTCGCGCCACAGCCGGGCAATCGGCCCCCACCCCCGTCGCCGAGCAGAACTATCCAGGGATCTCCAGCGAACACCGCCCGATTGCCTTCATCCTGGGCGACCGTGACCCTCTCTGCGCGCCGCCCGTCCTGTATCGCTTTGCCGCGAATGCGGCCGGCCCCGCGCGAGTGGCGGTAGTGGGAGGCGATCACGGCTTCGAAAACCGGCTTTTGCCCGGCGCCGCCGCGGATCAAGCGCGCGATCGCAACATCCAGGCAGTCGCCCAACTCGCGGTAATTTTCATTGTCGATACTGCGGCCGAATGAACGACATCAAAGCGATTGCATTCGACGTATTCGGGACCGTTGTCGACTGGCATGGCTCGATTGCGCGCGAGGTCGACCGGCTCAAGCTGGGCGGGGATGGCAGCGCCTTCGCGCTGGCTTGGGTGTTAGACGGATGAAATTTTCCGCTACCGGGCCGGATCATGCGCGTTCTTGACCAACTCCAGCTGCTGGCCCGCTACAACGAGTGGATCAATGCCAGGCTGTACCAGTCGGCGGCAAAACTGTCGGACGCCGAACTTGCGCTGGATCGGCAGGCGTTCTTCGGCTCCATCATCGGCACACTCAACCATATCGTGGTCGGCGACACCATCTGGCTGAGTCGTTTTGCGACGCACCCGGCCAGGCATGCGGCGCTCGATCCTATTCGGCAGGCGGAAATCCCCTCGACGCTGAGTGAGTTTGCATTTACCGACATCGCATCCCTCCATCGGCATCGCCAACAGCTCGACCAGATCATCAACCGGTGGGTGGCTCAGCTCAGTGAGGAAGACCTTGACCATACCCTGCACTACCAGAACATGAAGGGGATCGCGGGGGCGAAAAATTTCGCGAGCCTGGCGTTGCATTTCTTCAACCACCAGACCCATCATCGTGGGCAGGTGACTACCTTGCTCACGCAAGCCGGCCAGGATGTGGGCGTGACCGATTTGCTGGTCCTGATTCCGGATGAGATCAAGGCTTAAACAAACTGGCGTACGCCCGACCCTGACAGAGCCCGTCGCCAGTCCTTGCCGTCCCTAGGCGGCTAGAAGCGGGAAAAAATCCGCGCAACGCCGCCAGTCGAGATGCTCTTCCAGGGTGTCGGCGAGGCGCTCCAGATCGGCCTCGCGCCGCGCCGCCAGATCGAAGCGGGCGAACGGCGCAGCGCCGTCCGGAGCGGCCCAGGCGAGCAGCGCGGCCAATGCCTCCGGCAGGTCGAAGAGGCCGTGCGCATAACTGGCAAAAATTTGCCCGTCCGCCGACAGGGCGCCGTCGGCCCGCATCGACATGACGCCGCCATTCGTCTGATTCACATATGCCGCCGGATTCAGCAGCGCCGGGCCGCTGGAAACGCCCAGGTGAATCTCGTAGCCTTTGAATTCGGCAGCGCCAGGAAGCGCCAGCCGGCCGGAGACATTGACGAGCTGTTTATCCGCCGCCAGGGTGGTTTCCAGATCGAGCAGCGCCAACCCCGCCACGCTGCCCGGCGCGCCTTCCAGTCCGAGCGGATCGTGCACGGCGCGGCCGAGCATTTGCAGGCCGCCGCAGATGCCGATCAGCTTGCCGCCGTAGCGCAGGTGACGCTGGATCGCCTGCTCCCAGC
This sequence comes from uncultured Sterolibacterium sp., assembly GCA_964360125.1. GTDB lineage: Bacteria > Pseudomonadota > Gammaproteobacteria > Burkholderiales > Rhodocyclaceae > JACRAR01. The sequence goes on along the minus strand of CAYHXK010000097.1, from coordinate 3,043 downwards.
CGTGCTCGCGCAGCCAGGCCAGGTCAGCTTGCACCGCCTTGCTGCCGGGCAGGAGGATCAGGTCGGCCGGCGGTATGGTTGCGCCCGGCCCGACGAAACGGAACGCCAGTTGCGGGTGCAGGCGCAGCGGATCGCAATCGGTGGCGTTGGAGATGCGCGGCAGCGCCGGTGCAATGATGCGCAGGCGGGCATCGGCGGCGCCCGTGGCCAGTCGCGGCAAGGCGTCCTCGGCGTCCAGCGCGAGACCGAGCAGATACGGCAGCACCCCCAGCACCGGCTTGCCGGTGCGCTCTTCCAGCCAGTCCAGGCCCGGCTGCAGCAGGCTCGGGTCGCCGCGAAAACGGTTGATGACGAAGCCGACGATGCGCGCCTGCTCGCTGGCCGAGAGCAGTTCCAGGGTGCCTACCAGGTGGGCGAAGACGCCGACGCGATCGATGTCGGCGATCAGGATCACCGGGCAGTCGGCCAGCTCGGCGAAGCCCATGTTGGCGATGTCGCGCTCGCGCAGGTTGATCTCGGCCGGGCTGCCGGCGCCCTCCACCACCACCGCCTGATATTGCGCGACGAGCCTGGCGTACGATTCCATCACCGCCGCCATCGCCCGCGGTTTGTAGTCGTGGTAGGCGCGCGCGTCCATGTCGTGGCGCACCTTGCCGTGGATGACGATCTGCGCGCCGATATCGCTGGAAGGCTTAAGCAGCACCGGGTTGAAGTCGGTGTGCGGGGGCACGCGCGCGGCCTGCGCCTGGAGGGCCTGGGCGCGGCCGATCTCGCCGCCGTCGGCGGTCACGGCGCTGTTGAGCGCCATGTTCTGCGGCTTGAACGGCGCCACCCGCACCCCGCGCCGCGCCAGCACGCGGCACAGGCCGGCCACCAGGGTGGTCTTGCCGGCGTCGGAGGTGGTGCCTTGCACCATCAGGGTGTCGTTACGCATAGTTATTCATTTCAAATTGCCGCTAATTTATTGTGCCAGACCAGGCGCCCCGCCTCGATCAGGCTGACCGCGCCGAATTCGAATTGCATGGAAAACCACTCGGATGACTCCAGCTTCAGTAGTTCCGCGGCGCAGGCTTTCATTACGCCGGCATGGGTCACCAGAACGGCCCGCTGCCCCCTCGCGCGGCCGAGTTGCGCGAGAAACTCCGCCACGCGCCGCCGCAATGCCGCCACCGATTCGCCTCCCGGCGGCGCGAAGTCCAGCGGTTGCGCCGCCCAGTCATCCAGCGCTGGACGCCCGATGGCGTCCCAGGTGCGCAGTTCCCAGTCGCCGAAATCCAGCTCCAGCAGGCGCGCATCGAATTGCGGCGCCGGATGCAGTGCTTCGGCGAGCAGACGGCAGCGCGTCAGCGGGCTGCTGTACAGCGGCGTCTCGTTCGGCAATAGGGCACGCAGCGCACTTGCGGTAACGGCGGCATCCTCGGCCAGCGCCAGGTCGCTGCGGCCATAGCACAGGCCCGGCGCCACCGCCGGGCGCGGATGGCGGATCAGGTAAAGCTGCACAGCAATCCCAGGTAAAAAGCCAGCTCGGTCGCCTGCTGGGTGGCGCCGAGGCAGTCGCCGGTATAGCCGCCGATGCGCCGCACGAAATAGCGGGCTGCCAGCCAGGCGCACAGAGCCACCAGGGCGAGGGCGGCAAGTACCTCTTGCCAGGGCAGGAAAATACAAGGGGTTAAGCCGAATACGGCGGCGAGCACTAGTTCGCCTGCATCCATGCGACGCGCCAGGGGCTTGGCTTTGGCCGTTTCATCCTCGCGCACGTAATCGAGCGTCCGGATCAGCAGCGTGGCCGCCAGGCGCGAGACGGCATGCGCAGCGATCATGGCCACGGCGAATTCCATTGCCAGGTACTCGTCGCCCAGTTCGACCAGGGCATTCCATTTCGCCAGCAGCAACAGGGCGATGCCGACGGCGCCGTAGCTGCCGACCCGCGAGTCTTTCATGATTTCCAGCACCTGGGTTTTTTCCCAGCCGCCGCCGAAGCCGTCGCAGGCATCGGAAAAACCGTCCTCGTGAAAAGCGCCGGTGGTCAAGATCGTTGCCGCCATGCCCAGCACAACCGCCAGCGACAGCGGCTGCAACCAGGCCACCAGCAGCGTGACGGCTGCGCCGATCGCGCCGACGAGCATGCCGACCAGCGGAAAATAACGCGCCGCATGATCGAGTTGATCCTGTGAGTGTCCAACCCAGGCCGGCACCGGCAGGCGCGTGAAGAAGCGCAGCGCGGCGAAGAAATAGTCGAGTTGGCGCTTGCCCCAATTGGTCATGTCTTGTTGCTCACCCCGGCCGATTCGAAACTCGCCATTTGGTCGAGCAGAGCGACCGCCGCCGCGATCAGCGGGTAGGCCAGCGCGGCGCCGGTGCCTTCGCCCAGGCGCAAGCCGAACTGCAACAGCGGCTGGGCGCCCAGGTGGTCGAGTTGCAAGGCATGACCGGCTTCGTCGGAGCGATGCGCGAAGACGCAGTAATCGAGAATGGCCGGGGCAAGTTTCGCCGCCACCAACAGCGCGGCGGTGACGATGAAACCGTCGATCAGCAGCAGCATGCGCCGCTCGGCGGCGGCCAGCATGGCGCCCGCCAGCATGGCGATTTCGAAGCCGCCGAACTGCGCCAGCACCGCCGGCGCATCGTCGTGACTGCCGTCGAAGCGCGTCAGCGCCTGCGCCAGCAACGCGCGCTTTCTTTCCAGGCCGGCGTCGTCCAGTCCGGTGCCGCGGCCCCCCCCCGTGGCCAGCCGCACCCCGGGGAGGCAATGGGTGATGAGCGCTGCGGCAGCGGTATTGCCGATGCCCATCTCGCCGAAGCCCAGCACATTGCAGCCGCCCTCGGCCAGCCCGCGCACGACCCTGCCGCCGTGCGCCAGCGCGGCGTCGCGCTGGGCGGCGCTCATGGCCGGGCCTGCCAGATAATTTGCGGTGCCGTGCGCCACCTTGGCGTCGATCAAGCCGGGGCGCACGCCGAAGTCGTGATTGACGCCGGCATCCACCACCGTCAGCGCCATGCCCGCCTGGCGCGCCAGGACGTTGATGGCCGCGCCGCCGGCAAG
>CAYHXK010000096.1:0-8566 GCA_964360125.1 uncultured Sterolibacterium sp. | reverse complement strand
GCGGCCATGCTGGCTGCCGGCTGCGCAACCGCTCCGGACTTCAGCACCCGGATGCCGTTGCAACCCGAGGGCGCCTCGGCTTATGCGGAAAAAACCGGCTGGGCGACGCGCCAGTTTGCCGTGGCCGCCGCCAATCCACTGGCCACCGCTGCCGGCTACCAGGTGCTCAAGGCCGGCGGCTCGGCGGTGGATGCCGCGATTACCGTGCAGATGGTGCTGGGCCTGGTCGAGCCGCAATCCAGCGGCCTCGGCGGCGGCGCTTTCCTGCTGCACTGGGACGGCCGGCAGGTCGAGGCTTGGGACGGGCGCGAGACCGCCCCGGCCGCCGCCGATCCAAAACTGTTGCTGGCGCCGGACGGCAAGCCGCTGCCCTTTTATGCCGCGGTCGTCGGCGGGCGCGCGGTCGGCACGCCCGGCGTCGTTCGCATGCTGGAATTGGCGCACCGCCAGCATGGCAAGCTGCCCTGGGCCAGGTTGTTTGCGCCCGCCATCGCGCTGGCCGAGCAGGGATTCAGGGTCAGTCCGCGCCTCCACGAATTGCTGCGCGGCGAGAAATACTTGCGGCAGGATCCCGTCGCGGCGCGCTACTTTTACGCCGCCGACGGCCAACCCTGGCCGGTGGGACACGTCCTGAAAAATCCCCAGCTCGCCGCCCTGCTCGGACGGATTGCCGCCGAAGGCGCGTCCGCCCTGATGTTGGGCGAGGTGGCGCGGGACATCGTCGCCAAGGTGCGCACTCATCCGACCAATCCCGGCCAGCTGAGCGAGCAGGATCTCTCCGGCTACCAGCCGAAACAACGCGAGGCGCTATGTTCCGACTGGAAGACCTTCCGCGTCTGCGGTTTTCCGCCGCCGTCGTCCGGAGCGATCGCCATCGCGCAAATCCTCGGCATCCTCAAACATTTGCCGCGCCACGACGCTGACCAGCCGCTGGAGAACGGCCTGCCCGGCGCGAACATGCTGCATCGATATACCGAGGCGGCCCGCCTGGCTTTTGCCGACCGCGCCCAGTACCTGGCCGACCCGGACTTCGTGCAACCGCCCGGCGGCGACTGGATGAGCTTGCTGGAGGATGGCTATCTTGCCCGGCGCGCCGCGCTGATCGGGGAACGCTCGATGCAATCGGCTCAGCCGGGCATGCCCGGCGCCGTCAAGAGCGCCTGGGCGCCGCAGCCGGATCAGGTGGAACACGGCACTTCGCACATCTCCATCATCGACGCCGCCGGCCACGCCGTGGCCATGACCACCAGCATCGAGGACGGCTTCGGGTCGCGCCAGATGGTGCATGGTTTCCTGCTCAACAACCATCTCACCGACTTCTCTTTTGCCCCGGCCGACGCGACCGGCAAGCCCATCGCCAACCGCGTCGAGCCGGGCAAGCGGCCGCGTTCCAGCATGAGTCCGACGCTGGTGTTCGACCAGGCCAGCGGCCAATTGCTGATGAGCGCCGGCTCGCCGGGCGGCGCGCTGATCATCCACTACACCGCCAAGACTTTGCTCGGCACGTTGGCGTGGGGCTTGAACGCGCAGGAGGCGATCAACCTGCCGAACTTCGGCGCGTTGAACGGACCCGCCCTGCTGGAAGAAAAGCGCTTTCCCGCGGCGACCGTCGAGGCGCTCCGGGCGCGCGGCCACGAGGTGCGCGAAATGCCCATGGTCAGCGGTTTGCAGGCCATCCAGCGCACCCGGGAGGGATACTTCGGCGGCGCCGATCCGCGCCGCGAAGGTGTCGTGATGGGGGAGTGAAAAGAATTTAAGTAATGTAAATTCGGTTACGGAAAAACTCTTTCAGGACAGGTGAAAGGCGATCTTGATTCCGGAGATCAGCATTTCCACGGCGATGGCGGTGAGTATCAGGCCCATCAGCCGCTCCAATGCGGCGATCCCGGCCTTGCCGAAGATTTTTGACAGCCACCATGAGCCCATCAAAATGCATGCGTTGATGATGGTCGTCAGGATGATCACGCCGACCCACATCAAGGCATCCTCCGACTGCCGTGATGCCAGAATCACCGTCGCCAGGGCGGACGGTCCGGCGAGCATGGGGATCGCCAGGGGCACGATGAACGGCTCCTCGCCGCGCTCGCTCTCCGGCGGCTCGCCTTGATTCGGCGGGAACGCCATGCGCAGGGCAATCAGGAACAGGATGACGCCGCCGGCGATCGCCAGAGACGGTTCGCTCAGGCGCATCGCCGCGAGCAGCCTGGCGCCGATGAAGAGGAAGCCGATCAGCACCATCCCGGCAATCACGCACTCGCGCAAAATCACGCGCCAGCGGCGCGCCTCCGGCACCTGCCGCAACAGGGATAGCACTATCGGTATATTGCCGATGGGGTCGAGCACCAGGAATAGCAGCACAACGGCGGAGAGGAAATCGTGTTGCATGGCGTTGCCCCCGTTCTGCTCTGTTACAGCCGCCTGATTGTTTCCAACAGAGCGGTGGTCGAGCGTTGATGCACGAAAGGAATGGAGACCACCTTGCCGCCGCGCGCCAGCACTTCCTCGGCGCCGACGATCTTATCGGTCGTCCAGTCGCCGCCCTTGACCAGGATGTCCGGCAGGCAATCGAGGATGCGCTGCCGGGGCGTAGCCTCGTCGAACCAGGTCACCAGCGCCACGCATTCGAGAGCGGCAAGCAGGGCCATGCGGTCTTCCAGCGGGTTCACCGGACGCTCGTCGCCCTTGCCGAGGCTTTTTACCGAAGCGTCCGAATTGACTGCGACGATCAGGCTGGCGCCGAGCGCCCTGGCCTGGTCCAGATAGGTGACATGGCCGCGATGCAGGATGTCGAAACAGCCGTTGGTGAACACCAGCGGTCGCGGCAACGTCGCGACACGCGCCGCCAGTTGGCCGGGCTGGCACAGCTTGGCTTCGAAGCGTGGCGTGGGGAAATTCATCTGCCGCTATCCGTGCCGCTACCGCTGTTTCAGCAAGCCGGATCGAGGGTCGCCAGGCCGCACATGGAATGCGCTGCGCTCATTGCTTCTTGGCCGCGCCAGCCGAGACAGGGCGGCTATCGATCTGCCGCGCCTCATCATCGGTGAGGTACTCGAACATGCGCACCACCTTCAGCACGCCGCCGGTGGTGCGGGCCACTTCGACCGCGGCATCGGCTTCGCGCCGGGTGACGAACCCAAGCAGGTATACCACCCCCGCCTCGGTGACTACCTTGACGTGATTCACCGCAAACTGGCCGGCATCGATGAAGCGCGCCTTGACCTTGGAGGTAATGTAGGTATCGTTGCTGCGCGCGCCGAGAGTGCTCACGCCGGCGATCTGCAACTCGTTGCCGATCGCCTTGACATTGGGCACGCCGCCGACCAGGCGTTCCGCTTCGGCCTTGGCAGCGGCGTCGGGCGCCTCGCCGGTGAGCAGCACAGTGCGGTTGTAACTGGTGACATTGACATGCGACCGGTCGCCGTATTTCTCGCCGATGCGGCTGCTTGAGCGCACCTCGATGCCTTCGTCGGTGAGATAGGTCTCGGTCGGGCGGCGATCCGCTGCAATCATGACGCCGGCGCCGACCCCGACCGCTGCCGCACCGAAGCATCCGGCCAGGGCGGGCGCCAGCGCCGCCAATAAGCCCCAGGCGAAAAGACGGTTGCGGTCGGAACAGGGCGTGCGTTGCAATGTGCTCATACGGGTTCTCCCAGTAGCAAGGTGTCGATGCCATCGCACAGGCAGTGCAAGACCAGCAGATGAACTTCCTGGATGCGCGCAGTGCGGGCACTGGCGTATTCGGGCACGCAAATATGCACATCGGTTGGATTCAGCAGTTCATTGACGCGTCCGCCGTCCTTGCCGGTGAGGGCCACCACGCGCACCTCGCGCTGGTGCGCGGCGTGAATTGCCGCGATGACATTGGGCGAATTGCCGCTGGTGGTGATCGCCAGCAGCACATCGTTGGGCTGGCCGAGCGCGCGCACCTGCTTGGCGAAAACCTCATCGTAGCTGTAATCGTTGGCGATCGACGTCAGCGTCGAGCTGTCCGTGGTCAGGGCGATTGCCGCCAGCGGCGGACGTTCCATCTCGAAACGATTCAGCAGTTCGGCGGCGAAGTGCTGGGCATCGGCGGCCGATCCGCCGTTGCCGCAACTCATGATCTTGCCGTTGCCGAGCAGGCTGTGCACCATCAATTCGATCGCCTGGGCGATCGGCGCGGCCAGGACTTCGACCACCGCCAGTTTGATCTGGGCGCTGTCGTGAAACTGGCGGGCGATGCGGGATGCTAGATCCATGAGCGGGCGGGCGAAGGTGTTGTATGGAATGCGTCAAGTCGGCGTCGATTCTAACATGGCCCTTCTGTCAAACATCCAGGCCGCCAGGGTTGTCACAGCATCGCTCACAGCACCACGTACACTTCGACCAGCACCCGCTGCCACGGATTGCGATGCTTGCGCAGCCGGCCGATGCGCGCCTCGACTTGCCCGCCACTATCCATCTCGGCGGCCACCGCGCCGTTCTCGCTGCGCGGCAGATAGCCGAGCTGCTGCCCCTGCCAGTCGACGCGCACGGCATTCGCATCGTGCGGATTGTCGGGCTCGCGCCGCAGGGTCAGCCTGTCGCCGACTTTCAGCGCCTCCCAGACGGCCGCGCCGGTGTGATACTGGAAACCGGCCAGCGGCGAGCTTTGCACCAGGATGCGGATGCTCTGGGCCGCCGCCGGGACGGTAAAGCAGGCCAGCAGCAAGAGTAGCCACAGGGACAGCTTCGGCGGATTAATTCGCCTCGAAGGCATTCTTGATCCATTCGATGTTGGCTTCGTCCAGCCCGTCCAGCAGCACGGCGTCGAAGCGGCACGGTTGTTCGCGTTTGCCAGCCAGATAATGCCGCGCGGCGAGGATCAGGCGGCGCTGCTTGGCAGTCGTGATGCTGGCGCCGGCGCCGCCGTAATCGCTGCGTCGGCGCAAGCGCACTTCGACAAACACGATGCTGCCGCGGTCTTCGCAAATCAGGTCGATCTCGCCGCCGCGCACCCGCCAGTTGCGCTCCAGTATGCGCAATCCCTGGCGCGCGAGGAACGCCGCGGCGAGCGCCTCCGCGCCGGCGCCGGCGGCCTGCCGATCATCCACGGGCGGCGGTTGCGCTTGCATGACGAGGCGAGGAGCCCGACAATGCGCTGTCGATTGCAGTGACGGTATACAAGAGGCAGGACATGGATAAGCAGAGTATCAATAAGACGCCAGCATTATATGTGGTGGCGACCCCGCTGGGGAATCTCGCCGACATCACCCTGCGCGCCATCGAGCATTTGCGCAGCGTCGATGCCATTGCTTGCGAGGATACCCGCCACACCCGCCGCCTGCTCGATCATTATGAGATCCGTGCCCCCCTGTTTGCCCTGCACGAACATAACGAAGCGGGCGCGGCGCGCAAGCTGATCGGCTTGCTGGACGAGGGCAAGAGCGTAGCCTTGGTTGCGGATGCCGGCACGCCCGGCATCTCCGACCCCGGTGCGCGCGCCGTCGCCGCGGTGCGCGCCGCCGGCTATCCGGTGGTGCCATTGCCCGGCGCGAACGCCGCGATTGCGGCGCTTTCGGCCGCGGGCCTGGCCGACCCGCATTTCCTGTTCGTCGGATTCCTGCCGGCCAAACCGACGGCGCGGCGGCAGCAAATTACGGCACTGCGCGAGACGCTGGGAGCCATCCCGGCGACGCTGGTGTTCTACGAAGCGCCGCATCGCATCGTCGAGACCATCGACGATCTTGCCGAACTGCTGGAACCGCAGCGCACCTTGGTGGTGGCGCGCGAACTGACCAAGCTGTTCGAGCAGATCGCCGGCATGCCGCTGGCCGAGGCTCCGGCCTGGCTGGCCGCCGACCCGAACCGGCAGCGCGGCGAGTTCGTCCTGCTGCTTTCGGCCGCGCCTCCAGCCGAAGCCCATGCCCTGCCGGCCGATATCTTGCGCATCCTGAGGCTGCTGCTGGCCGAGTTGCCATTGAAACAGGCGGTAAAACTCGCGGCGGAAATCGGCGGCATGCCGAAGAATGCGCTGTACGATCAGGCACTGGACTGGAAGAATGAAAAGCTATAATCGCGATCATGCAAAACCTCACCCAGATCCTGACGCTATGCCGGCCCGATGACTGGCACCTGCATCTGCGCGATGGCGCGGCATTGGCCGCCGTGCTGCCGGACACGGCGCGGCGTTTCGCCAGCGCCATTGTCATGCCCAACCTGAATCCGCCGGTGACGACGGTGAAGATGGCGTCTGCCTATCGTCAGCGGATACTTGCCGCGCTCCCTGCGGACCTGCGCTTCGAGCCGCTGATGACGCTGTATCTCACCGACGATACCCCACCGGCTGAAATCGACGCCGCGCGCGAAAGCGGTTTCGTGCATGCAGTGAAGCTCTATCCGGCCGGGGCGACCACCAACTCCGCCGCCGGCGTCACCGATCTCGCCAGATGCCGCGCCACCCTGGCGCGCATGGAAGCGCTGGGGCTGCCGTTGCTGGTGCATGGCGAGGCGACCGATCCGTCAGTGGATGTGTTCGACCGCGAAACGGTCTTCATCGAGCGCGTGCTGAAACCATTGCTCCAGGATTTCCCGGCCCTGCGCCTGGTGTTCGAGCACATCACCACGCGCGAGGCGGCGCAGTTCGTGCTGGCGGCCGGCGCCAATGTCGCGGCCACCATCACCGCCCACCATCTGCTGCTCAACCGCAACGCCATGTTCGCCGGCGGCATGCGTCCGCATCATTACTGCCTGCCGGTGCTGAAGCGCGAGGTGCATCGCCAGTCACTGATCGCCGCGGCGATTTCCGGCAACCCGAAATTTTTTCTCGGCACCGATTCCGCGCCGCACGCCAGAAGCGCCAAGGAGCAAGCCTGCGGCTGTGCCGGCTGCTATACGGCGCATGCCGGCATCGAGTTGTATGCGGAAGCTTTCGAAGCGGCCGGCGCGCTGCCTCGGCTGGAAGCCTTCGCCAGTTTTCACGGCGCCGACTTCTACGGCCTGCCGCGCAACACCGAGCAGATCACCCTGCGCAAGGAAAGCTGGACAATGCCGGCAGTCCTGCCATTCATCGAGAATGATGCGCTGGTGCCGCTGCGCGCCGGTGAAACCATTCCCTGGAGGTTCCAGTCATGAAATTGGCAAGCAAGTTTTTTTCCGTAGCCGTAGTAGCGCTGGCTGCCATGCTCTCCGGATGCGGCAGCAGCGATAGGGCTGCTTACCTGATCAAGGGCGCTTCCCACAGTTTGTCTCTGATCCGCGAGAAGCAGTTTGCCTGGGATGGCGAGTGGAGCGTGTCGCTGGTGACGGCGAACAACCCTGAGTGCATGCGCCGCCACAAGCTCCAGCCGGTGCCGGACGGCGAATTCAAGGTCGATCTGTACCGTTCGCTGGAAGGCAACTACATCCTCAAGCAGGGCAACAACTGGTATGTCACCGAGACCCAGAAGTGCCGGCTGCAGATGTTCCAGACACCGCCGCGCGAGCCGGGCGACCCGCTGGGCAGCTATGCGATCAAGGATGACATGCTGCAATTCGTGACGGCCTCCAATCCCGTTACGCCCACTTCACCGCCGGACGCTCCGCCGCCGGCAGCTGTCCCCGGTTAGTCTGGTGCTGAAGGTTTTTACCGCGCAACCCTTGTATGCGCCATTGCTGGAATGCCTGGGTGATGCCCTGGCGGATGCCGGCACGCCGCCGGACCATCAACACCTGAATGCCTTGGCCGCGGCGCGCGACATCCGCAGCGGCAGCGGGGCGCCGCTGCGTTTCGTGGTTCCCGGCAACAGCGGCATCTCCTACGAAGAGCGGGCGTACTGGCTGGGCGAAGTGGCAACGCGGCCAGGCAGTTGGCACGATGGCTTCAACGCGCTGATCTGGCTGACCTACCCGCTGACCAAGGCGGCATTGAATGTGCGCCATTACCACGCGATCTGCGAGCAGCGTGCGGCCGAACACTCCGGCCCCGGCTCCGGGCGCGGTCCGCTGCGCGACGCCCTGACCCAGTTTGACGAATGCGGCGTGGCGGTGGTGTCCTCGCGTATCGATCTGTGGGACGGCATCCGCGCGCATCGCTGGAAGGAAGTGTTCTGGACGCGTCGCGCCGAGGTGCAGCGGTGCCTGAGAGTGTTCGTGTTCGGCCATGCCAGTCTCGACCTGCTGCGCACGCCGCATATCGGCCTGTGCGGCAAGGCGCTGTTCCTGCATGTCGATGAAACATGGCTGGCGCAGCCGGCGGCGGCGCAACTGGCCGAGGTCGACCGGCGCATGGCGCAGCGTTTTTCCGGCGAGCTGCATGCCTTTGGCGCTTACCGCCGCCCGCGCGATTTTCATCCGCTGCCCTTGCTGGGCATTCCCGGCGTCACGCCGGACAATGCATTTCCCGCCTATTACGAAGATACCCGTCAGTTCAGGCCCTAGCAGAGCATAGCTGCCGAGCCGGACGGAGTTGGCGCAGCACTCAGGGGGCTGCGTGGCGATCCAGGAAGCGTGTCGGGGACAGCGTTGCCGCTGCCACGCCCGCCGCCAGCAGCGCCTCGGGCAGGGTTTCCCCACAGATCAGCGCGCGCGCTAGGATTGCGTTGCCCGGTGCTGTCTGAATACCATAGCC
>CAYHXK010000095.1:0-8693 GCA_964360125.1 uncultured Sterolibacterium sp. | reverse complement strand
CTTGTTCGTATACTTGGATTTTCCGGCCTCACGAAGCTCTCTTGTTCAGTTCCGTCTCGGCCGGCTTAAGGGCATGGATGCTGGCAGCCGTGGTAGAATTCGCCTCTCTGTCATAGCGCCAGCGCCATGCTCAAGCAACGTACTCTCAAGTCCCTGATACGCGCCACCGGCGTCGGCTTGCACAGCGGCGTCAAAGTGACGCTGGTACTGCGTCCGGCCGCACCCGACAGCGGCATCGTCTTCCACCGGGTGGACCTCGATCCGCCGGTGGACTTCAAGGCCGATCCGCTGCTGGTCGGCGACACGCGTCTGGCTTCCTGTCTGGAGCGCGGCGGCGCCAAGATTGCCACAGTCGAGCATTTGATGTCGGCGCTGGCCGGCCTGGGCATCGACAATCTCCATGTTGACGTCGACGCCGCGGAACTGCCGATCATGGATGGCAGTGCCGCGCCTTTCGTTTTTCTGCTGCAATCGGCGGGCATCGAGGAGCAGAACGCTCCGAAGCGTTTCCTGCGCGTGAAAAAATCCGTTGAAGTCAGGGACGGGGACAAGTGGGCGCGGCTGGAACCCTATGACGGATTTCGCATTTCATTTTCGATCGCCTTCAATCACCCGGCGGTGGCCAAGTCCGAAACTTCGGTAACGGTGGATTTCGCCGATAACTCCTATGTCCGGGAAGTGGCCCGCGCCCGCACCTTCGGTTTCATGCAGGATGTCGAGTTCATGCGCGACCAGGGACTGGCGCTGGGCGGCAGCCTCGAGACCGCCATCGTCATGGACGAATACCGGATTCTGAACAACGATGGACTGCGTTACCCCGATGAATTCGCCAAGCACAAGCTGCTCGATGCCATCGGCGATCTGTATCTCGCCGGCCACCCGCTGCTCGCCGCCTTCTCCGCCCACAAGTCAGGCCACGCCCTCAACAACGTTTTGCTGCGCACCCTGCTGGCCGACTCGGCGGCGTGGGAAATCGTCACTTTCGAGCGCGCCGAGGGAACCCCGGCCGCCGTTGCCCGTCTTTATCCGCAAGTGGCCTGAAAACCGGGAGCGGGCATGCTGCTGCTGCGCATCGTCGCCATCCTCACCGCCATCGCCATCGGCAGCGTCATCCTGGCCTTCCTGTTCACCCGCGAGCGTCGCTACTTGATTCTTGCCGGCCGCATCGCCAAATACGCGCTGATCCTCGTCCTGGTGGTACTGGCGCTGTTCTTCCTGGAACGCGTGATCGTGCTCTAGTTGCTGCGCGCGATGAAACGACCCAGCGCATCGCGCAACGGGCCATCGGGCAAACTGTCGGCCAGACGGACAATGCTGGCGCGACTGGCATCGCCCAGAACGGCGGGTTGTGGCGATCGCGTATTCTGCACTGCAGTATCGAGGGGTTGCACCTTGATGCGAATTTCGGTAACCTGCACCCCTCTTGAACGAAACGCGTCGCTGAGGCTGGGTTCAATCTGACGTAGTTTCGCCGCAACTGCACCATTTTCGGCATGAATAACAATAACACCCAGCTTGAAGTTGGCGATCCGGCAGGATTGCGCGAGCGCAACCGGAACCGCTTCCTGGAACAGTCGCTGTAGTTTTAACAAGTGTTCTGCATGCGCGGCAAGCCGCGCCATCGCCGCATCCGCATTCAGATAGTCGTCCAGGGTGCGCGTTTGCATGGAACATAGGAAAAAAGGGAACAGCGTGCATATTATTCTTGTCTCTGACCGACTGACAACAGCCAAGAGCATAAATTTAAGCTGGCGGCACCTGATCATTGGCGTGACCGGCTTTGTAGTCCTGGTTATCGGCATGTCTTCGCTGTTTTCCTATGTCACCGTGCGCCACGCGGCGGAAATCCGGATGCCATTTCTGCAGAACATGCTGCGCTCCTTGAATGCCGCGGAGTCCGAGCGCAGCAAAGAGTTCGTCCGGCAAAATCTCAACGCCATGGCCGTCAAACTTGGCCAGATGCAAGCCCAGCTCGCCCACCTGGATTCGCTCGGCGAGCGATTGGCGGTATTGTCGGGCGTCAAATCCGCGGAATCGAATGCTGGTAGCAACGCAACCAGTGGTAACGCAAATGGCCAAAGCAAGGACAGGCGCGGGGGTCCCTTGGTGCAGCCGACTTCGATGTCGACAGCAGATTTGCAAGACGCTCTCGATGCGTTGTCTCGGCAGATTGAAGTACGGGGCGATACGCTTTCCTTGATCGAATCGCAATTACTTGATGAGCGCGTCAGAAAAAGCATGTTGCCGACCACCTTGCCGGTCCTGGCGCAATGGAATGCCTCCTCCTTCGGCTGGCGTATCGACCCATTCACCGGCGAACGAGCATTGCACGAAGGCGTCGACTTTGCCGCCGATGTCGGCACGCCGATCGTGGCAGCGGCTGGCGGAGTGGTGATAACAGCGGAGCGGCATCCGGAATACGGGAATATGGTCGAGATCGATCACGGCAATGATCTCACTACGCGCTACGCCCATCTTGCAAAGATTCTCGTCAAACCCGGTACACTGGTGCGACGTGGCCAGGAGGTTGCCTTGTCCGGCACCACCGGACGCTCAACCGGGCCGCATTTGCACTTCGAGGTACGCCTGCGCGGCAACGCCCAGAATCCCAACCGTTTCCTGCTGACAGCAAAAACAGGGAGCGTGTTGGCCCGCCGCTGAGAAAAAGCTTGTACTTTGATCGAGCGCTCACAGCGAGCGCGAGATCAACTCCTTCATGATCTCGTTGGTGCCGCCGTAGATGCGTTGCACCCGGGCATCGGCCCAGGCCCGGGCGATCGGGTATTCCCACATGTAGCCATAGCCGCCGTGCAGTTGCACGCAGGCATCCATTACCTTGAACTGCAAATCGGAGCACCAGTACTTGGCCATGGAGGCGGTGGTGGCGTCGAGTTGGTTGACCAGCAGTTGCTCGATGCAGCGGTCGACGAAGACGCGGCCGATCTGCACCTCGGTCTTCAGTTCCGCCAGGGTGAAGCGGGTGTTCTGGAACTGCATCAGCTCCTGGCCGAAAGCCTTGCGCTCGCGGCAGTAGCGCGTGGTCCAGCCGAGCGCCGCCTCGGCCGAGGCAATCGCGGAGATGGCGATCTGCAGGCGTTCCCAGGGCAGTTCCTGCATGAGATAGACGAAGCCGTTGTTCTCCTGCCCGAGCAGATTCCTGGAGGGTACTCGGACATTGTCGAAGAACAGTTCCGCCGTGTCCTGCGCCTTCAGGCCGGCTTTCTTGAGACGCTGGCCCTTGCTGAAACCGGCCATTGTCGTATCGACCACGAACAGGCTGGTGCCCTTGGCCCCCTTGGCCGGATCGGTTTTGGCGACGACGATGACAAGGTCGCAATGCCAGCCGTTGGTGATGAAAGTCTTGGAACCGTCGATGAGGTAGTCCTCGCCGTCCTTGACCGCGGTGGTACGCACGCCCTGCAGGTCCGAACCGGCCGTCGGCTCGGTCATGGCGATGGCGGCTATCATCTCGCCGCTGGCCATTTTCGGCAGATAGGTTTGCTTGATATGGTCGTTGCCGTAATGCAACAGGTAAGGCGCGACGATCTCCGAATGCAGGCCGAAGCCCAAACCGGTGGCATTGATCCGCGCGCCCTCTTCCATCAGCACCACGCTGTAGCGCTTGTCCGCATCCGCCCCGCCGTATTTCTCCGGCATGGTCGGGCAGAGAAAGCCGCTGGCGCCGGCCTTGCGCCAGATCTCGCGATCCACATAACCCTGTTCTTCCCATCCTTCGTGTCGCGGCAGCACCTCCTGTTCCATGAAGCGCCGGACAGTATCGCGGAAAAAGTTGTGTTCTTCGGAAAAAAGAGTGCGTTCGAGCATGTCGTCTCCCAGGAAAGAGCGCCAAGCAACTGCTTGGTTGACTGGCGGGCATTCTATGCCAGAATGGAATTTGGATTGTTGCATGGAGAACCCAATATGAAGCCGAGCCACCCGCCCCTGCTGGCTACCCATGAGGTCTTCAACCAGGCGCCGGCACTGGTCGATTACAACCTCTATGCCCACAATCCGGCGCTGCAGGAGGCGGTCACACGCGAAGGCGCCGGCTGGGCGCACGACTGGTTGATGCAGCGCGGTGGTGAACTCGGCGGCGCCCAGATGCTGGAGTGGGCAAGCCAGGCCAACAAGAACCCGCCGACGCTGAAACTGTTCGACAACGGCGGCAATCGCCGCGACGAGGTGGAGTTCCATCCGGCCTATCACCAGTTGATGACCTATCTCAAGCGCCACGGCGCCTCGGCCGGCCCGTGGGCCGATCCGGTGGCGGGCGCCCACGTCAAGCGCGCCGCTTTCTACATGCTCTACGGCGAGATCGAGGATGGCACGCTGTGCCCGACCACCATGACCTACGCCGTGGTCCCCTCGATCATGCGCGACCAGCCGCTGGCCGACGAGTGGCTGCCGCGCATCTACTCGCTAGCCTACGACCAGCGTTTCCTGCCGGCGGCGCAAAAGCGCGGCGTCACGCTGGGCATGGGCTTGACCGAAAAGCAGGGCGGTTCCGATGTGCGCGCCAACACCACGCGCGCCGAACCGATTGGTACGGATGCGGCCAGCCGCGAATACAGCATCGTCGGCCACAAATGGTTCTTCTCGGCGCCGATGTGCGATGCCTTCCTGATCCTCGCCCACTCGCCGGGCGGCCAGTCGTGCTTCTTCCTGCCGCGGTGGACGCCGGACGGAAAACTCAATGACATCCGCATTCAACGGCTGAAGGACAAACTGGGCGACAAGTCCAACGCCGGCTCGGAAGTGGAGTTCTGGGGCGCCCGCGCCTGGCTGGTGGGCGAGGAGGGACGCGGCGTGCCGACCATCCTCGAAATGGGCACCTACTGCCGCCTCGACTGCGCGCTGGGCACGGCGGGACTGATCCGCCAGTCCGTTTCCCAAGCCCTGCACCATGCCCACCATCGCGCCGCTTTCGGCAAACTGCTGATCGACCAGCCCTTGATGAAAAATGTTTTGGCCGACCTCGCCGTCGAGTCGGAAGCCGCCACGGCGCTGGCGCTGCGCCTGGCACGCGCCTTCGATGCGCAGACCGACGAGTCGGAAGCGCTGCTGCGGCGCGTGCTGACCCCGGCCGCCAAATACTGGATCTGTAAGCGCGGGCCGGCGGTCGGCGGCGAGGCGATGGAAGTGCTCGGCGGCAACGGCTACGTCGAGGACGGCGTGATGGCGCGCGTCTATCGCCAGATGCCGCT
Organism: uncultured Sterolibacterium sp.; assembly: GCA_964360125.1. Classification (GTDB taxonomy): domain Bacteria; phylum Pseudomonadota; class Gammaproteobacteria; order Burkholderiales; family Rhodocyclaceae; genus JACRAR01. The sequence continues at coordinate 3,489 of CAYHXK010000095.1, read as the reverse complement.
CAATTCGATCTGGGAAGGCTCGGGCAACGTCATGTGCCTGGATGTGTTGCGCGCCGTCGCCAAGCATCCCCGCTGCCTCGAAGCCCTGTCCGCAGAAATGGCGCCGGCGCTGGGGCGCGACCGGAACTTCGACGCTTTCGCAGCCAAGCTCAAGGATGGGCTGGCGAAGGCAGAACACCTCGAAGCCCGCGCGCGGCAACTGTCGCAGGGCATCGCCTTGGCGCTGCAAGCGGCGCTGTTGCTGCGCTTCGCTCCCGACTATGTTGCCGAAGCCTTCTGTGCATCGCGCCTGGCGGAATCGAACTATGCCGGCGGCGCCTTCGGCAATCTGCCCGGCGACAGCAATTTCGACGCCATCCTGAAGCGAGCGTGGCAAGCGTGAAAAGCATATCACCGCAAAGTACGCAAAGTACGCCAAGGAAACCATGGGCTTTTTTTTAAACCTTTGCGTCCTTGGCGTCCTTTGCGGTGAATAGATCTTGAAGACCGTCCGCATCGGCGCCGGGCTGGGCTTTTACGGCGACTCCTGGGAGCCGATCATGGCCACGCTGGAACGCGGCGAGGTGCAGTACATCGGCTCCGACCACCTCTCCGAACTGACCCTGGCAATCCTGCAAAAAGATCGCATGAAAGATCCCACGGCCGGTTACGCGCGCGACCTGGTGCCGATGTTGACGGCGCTGTGGCCGGCGGTGCAAAAACACGGGGTGCGTTTGCTGCTCAACGCCGGCGGCCTCAATCCGCAGGGTGCGGCGGCGGCGCTGGCCGCCGCCTTCGCCAAACGCGGCTGGCGAGCGAAGATCGCCACCGTCACCGGCGACAACCTGCTCGACCGTATCGACGAATTGCGAGCCGCCGGCGAGCCGCTGGCGCATATGGACAGCGGCGCCGGCATAGCCACGGTGCGCGAACGCCTGCTGTTTGCCAACGCCTATCTCGGCGCGCAACCCCTGGTCGAGGCATTGCAACAGGGCGCCGACATCGTCCTCACCGGGCGGGTTGCCGATGCCTCCTTATTCATGGCGCCGCTGATCCACGAATTCGGCTGGGCCTGGGACGACTGGCAGCGGCTGGCGCAGGCGCTCACCGTCGGCCACCTGCTGGAGTGTTCCGGACAGGGCAGCGGCGGCAACTTCAATGCTTACGGCCCGGCCTTCAATGGCGGCTGGCAGAATATCCCGGACTATCCGCACCTGGGCTTTCCCATCGCCGAGGTGCGCGAGGACGGAACAGCCATCATCGGCAAGGCGCCAGGCACGGGCGGTCGCGTTGACTTTGACACGCTCCGCCAGCAACTGTTGTATGAAGTGCACAATCCGCATCGCTATATCTCGCCCGATGTGGTGCTGGACATGGGCACGCTGTCTCTACATGATCTCGGCAACGATCGTGTCGAGGTGAAGGGCGCCACCGGATTGCCGCGTCCCGAATCCCTGAAAATCGTCGCCGGCTACGCCGATGGCTGGGCCGGTAGCGCCACCATCGGCTACTGCTGGCCGCAGGCACTGGAGAAGGCGAAAACCACGGAGCGCATCGTGCGTCAATTGCTGGGCGAACGTAAGCTGGACTACGACGAGATCCACACCGAGTTCATCGGCCTCGATTCGCTGCTCGGCCCGCTCGCCGACACTACGCACGCCGACGAACTCAATGAGGTTTATCTGCGCATGGTGGTGAGGACGCAGGACCAGCGCATGGCCGAGACATTCCCGCGCCAGATCCCGTGGCTGGCGCTGTCCGGGCCGCCGACCGCCAGCGGCTTTTCCGGCATCGAGCCGGCCCGCGCGCTGCTGGGGCTGTGGCCAACGCTGGCGCGGCGCGAGTCCATCGAAGCGCAGGTCAAGGTGCAGGTGATCGAGACATGAAACTCGTCGACATCGCCCATGCCCGCAGCGGCGACAAGGGCGACCGCGCCGACATCGGCCTGTTCGCCGGCAATGCGGAGGATTACGCCATCATCAAGCGATTGGTGACGGCGGAGCGGATCGCCGCGCATTTCAAGGGCATTGCCGATGGCCCGGTCGAGTTGTGGCCGCTCGACAACCTGTGGGCCATCAAGATTGTTCTCAACGGCGCGCTGCAGGGCAACGCCGCGCGCTCGCTGCGCAGCGACAATCTAGGCAAATGCCTGGCTGCGGCGCTGCTGCGCATGGAGATAGACAAGTACAGCGCATGAATATCCGCAGCGAAAAGCAGGGCAGCGTCACCACCGTCATCATCGACCGGCCGCAAGCCATGAACGCCATAGACCGCGCCGCGGCGCTAGCATTGGCCGATGCCTTCCGCGCCTTCGATGCCGATCCGCAAGCCAGGGTTGCGGTGCTGTGCGGCGAGGGCGGCACGTTTTGCGCGGGTGCCGACCTCAAGGCCTTCCTCGCCAACCCCGACGAATGGCAAGTACCTGAGGATGGCGATGCACCGCTCGGTCCCACCCGCATGCTGCTCGGCAAGCCGGTGATCGCCGCGGTGTCCGGGCATGCCGTGGCCGGCGGCCTGGAACTGGCGCTGTGGGCCGATCTGCGCGTAGTCGAGGAGTCCGCGGTATTCGGCGTGTTCTGCCGGCGCTGGGGCGTTCCCTTGATCGATGGCGGTACCGTCCGCCTGGCGCGGCTGATCGGACACTCGCGCGCGCTGGACATGCTCCTCACCGGGCGGCCGGTGAAATCCGCCGAGGCACTCGCCTTCGGTCTCGCCAATCGCGTCGTGCCCGATGGTACCGCACGTCTTGCCGCCGAGGCGCTGGCCGCGGAAATCGCCGCCTTCCCACAGACCTGCCTGCGCCACGACCGGCTTTCGAGCTACGAGCAATGGGGCATGTCCTTGCCCGATGCCTTGACCAACGAGTCCCGCCATGGCGCCATTTCGCTGGCCAGCGGCGATGCGCTGGCCGGTGCGGCGCAGTTCAAGGGAGGCAAGGGCCGTCATGGCACATCTTAAGACGGAAAAAACATCCGTCGCAGCCGTTGCCGAGGAAGGCAATCGCCGCGCCGAGTTGATCCGCGAAGCCGGCCGCCTGTTTCGCGACAAAGGTTATGCCGCCACCACCGTGCGCGATATCGCCGCCGCCGTCGGCATGCGTTCCGGCTCGCCCTTCTACCACTTCAAGAGCAAGCAGGAGTTGCTCAAGGCGGTGGTGCTGGAAGGCATGCAGGCGGCGCTGGCCGCCATCGAGGACGTCGTGGCGCGCCGGCTCGACCCGCGCGCGACTTTCCAGGCCCTGATCCGGGCGCACTTCGACACCATCCTGGAACACGGCGGCGACTTCGTTCCGGTGCTGCTCCACGAATGGCGTTCGCTGAGCGACGAGTCCCGCGCCGAGATCGTGGCGATCAAGGACCGCTACGAGGCAATCTGGCAGAAAACGCTGAAGGATTTGCAGCGGTCCGGACTGATCCGCGACGATTCGCGCCTGGCCCGCCTGCTGATTTTCGGTTCGATCAACTGGACCGCGCAGTGGTATCGGGCCGACGGCAAATTGTCGATCGACCA
>CAYHXK010000094.1:0-8703 GCA_964360125.1 uncultured Sterolibacterium sp. | reverse complement strand
CTGGATTGTGATTCCAGTTGTCGCGGGTTCGAGTCCCGTCGGCCACCCCACCAATATTCCTGGTTCGACCGGGCTTGGTTGATCAGAATATGTGAATAAACGATAGGAATGCCCTTATAAAAATTTATCGCTATCTTGAAAAATAGGATTTGCGATAACTTCCGAAAGCGTTAGAATCCTCCAGCCGCAATGCTTACCAGCCAACAGGGATGGTTCTGCCAACGGCTCCCATTTCGAAACCAAAGGAGATAACCCTTGAACAAATCTGAACTCATTGATGCCGCAGCCAAAGAAGCCGATATTTCCAAAGCAGCAGCAGGTAACGCTCTCGACGCTATTGTTGGAGCGATCACCAAAGCCGTGGCCAAGGGTGACACTGTAACCCTGGTCGGATTCGGAACCTTCAGTTCCTCCAAGCGTGCCGCCAGAGAAGGCAGAAACCCCCAGACTGGCGCTAAACTCAAGATTGCAGCGACCACGGTGCCCAAGTTCAAGGCTGGAGCGACGTTCAAGTCCGCAGTCGCAGGAAAGAAAGCAGCAGCCAAGAAAAAGTAAGCTTTTTGTCCTTCAGGAAGTTCGCACAAGGCTGCCCTGGGCAGCCTTGTGCGTTTCCGGGACGAGAGTAAGGCAAATTTGTACAAGCGCTGAGAAAGCATGTTTTTATCAGCATCCTGGCGTGACGATAGGTAGACGAAATTCATCGGCTCGCGGACTGCTGATGATACCGATGGCAATTGCCTGTCATGTGCGGGTATCCTGGAGAAGTGAAATGATGGAATCTGCACGCGAATTTTTTGTTCGTCTCAATCACGATTATCTGAAAGTCCATAAGACCAAGGAGGATCTGTTCTGGGATACCTATATGGCGGTGAGCGACGATCACGCCGCCTTTGCCCGTGCCGAACAGGCGTTCAAGGATTTCATCGCCGACCCGAGCAGTCTGGCCGAGGTGCGAAGGCATCTGACGAGCCTCGCACAGTTGCCGGATAACGAGGAAAGACGCATGCTCCGGCATGGCTTGCAGGGCTGGCTGGCGCTGTTCGAGTGCAACATTATCGACAACGAAACTGCCCGCCGCCACATGCACGAGTTGATCGAGATGGAAGCCGCGCTGTTTTCCCTGCGGCGTGAATTCACCATGTCGCACCTTAACGAGCGGGGCGAGCGTGAAGAGGCTACGCTCGGCATGCTCAGCACCAATATGGCTACCAATCCGAACGAACTGGCGCGCAAAAGCTCACACGACGCCTTGCTCGATCTGGAACGCTGGGTCCTCGAGCACGGGTTTCTGGATATCGTCAGGAAGCGCAATGAATTGGCGCAAGCGCTCGGCTTCCCCAATTACTTCGACTACAAGGTGCGCAAGAACGAACAGATGAGCGCGGAGCAATTGTTCGCGGTGCTGGACGACTTCGAAATTCGCACGCGCGCCGCCAATCAACTGACGCTGGCCAATCTGGCCCGCGACAAGGGTGAAGAGGCACTCAAGCCCTATAACCTGCGATATCACATGAGCGGCGACATTACACGCCGGCTCGATCCCTATCTGCCGTTCGCCAAGGGGCTGGAACGCTGGGTGGAGAGCTTTCGCCGGCTGGGGATTACCTATCGTGGCGCATTGATGCAACTCGACTTGCTGGAACGCAAGGGCAAGTACCAGAACGGTTTCTGCCACGGCCCCATTCCCAGCTTTGTCGACGAGCAAGGCCGGTGGGTGGCGGGACAGATCAATTTCACCGCTGAAGCCAAGCCGGACCAGGTGGGCAGCGGCGCGCGGGCGATCAATACGCTGTTTCACGAAGGCGGGCACGCGGCGCACTTCGCCAACGTCACCCAGAACTCGCCCTGTTTCTCGCAGGAATTCCCGCCGACATCGATGGCCTATGCCGAGACGCAATCCATGTTCTGCGACAGTCTGCTCGACGACGCCGATTGGCTCAAGCGCTATGCCAGCAACAGCGCGGGCGAGCCGCTGCCGGATGAGCTGATACGCATCAAGATCGAAACCACCCAGCCTTTCCGCGCTTTTGCCGAGCGCTCGATTCTGGTCGTTTCTTACTTCGAATCGGAACTCTACCGGATGAGTGACGCGGAGCGCACGCCGCGGGCGGTGCTGGCGTTGGCGCGCAGTTGCGAGCAGCGCATCCTCGGCGTGGCCCAGAGTCCGCGACCACTTCTCGCCATTCCGCACCTGTTGAACCAGGAGTCGGCGGCGTCTTATCACGGCTACCTGCTGGCGAACATGGCGGTGTATCAGACACGCGCCTTTTTCCGGCGCAGGTTTGGCTACCTCACCGATAACCCGGCTGTCGGCCCGTTGCTGGCCCAGCATTACTGGGCGCCGGGAAACAGCCTGAGCCATGATGCTACCTTGCGCAGCCTGACTGGCGAAGGCTTCTCGGCGCGTTACCTGGCCGAAGCTTGCAACCAGTCGGTCGATGAAGCTTGGAAACAGGCACAGCAGATCATCGCAGCGGCTGCGCAGCGTGAGTATCCTCAGGCCTATCCCGATTCTCTGGAGGCGCGGATTCGTATCCTGCATGGCAGGGAAATCATCGCCGACAATAGCCAGTCGGATGGCATGATGTGCCAGCAGTTTGAAGACTGGGTGGGCGCGCATTACCCGGCCAGCGAGCATTGAGAAGCGTGCGTCCGGTGACTGCTTCTTAACTAGTTGCGGTCTCTTCAGGAGATAGCGCGGTGATGCTGAGGGCATGGATTTGGTGCTGCATCAAGTCCCCGAGTGCCTCGTATATCAGGCGATGGCGCTCGATCGTTGGTACTCCGCTAAATCGCGGCGAAACGATGTTCAAGCGGTAATGTCCGCCCCCGCTTTTAGCGCCTGCATGACCGGCATGCTTGGCGCTGTCGTCGATGAGTTCGATTGAAAGCGGTTGCAGGGCGCGCAGGCGCTCGCGTATCGTGTCCATGACCATCACTGGGGAAACACCTTCTTGAATGGACGTACCCAGGTTTTGGCGAAGACGCCTGTGGCAACGTAGGGGTCTGCGGCGAGCCAGGCCTGCGCGTCCCTCAAGGATTCAAACTCGGCAACGATCAGGCTCCCGGAAAAGCCGGCCGGACCGGGATCGGGGGCATCGATCGCAGGCATCGGTCCGCCCAGAATCAGCCGCCCCTCGGCTTGCAAGGCTTGCAGGCGGAGCAGATGCGCCGGACGCGCTGCGAGACGTTTTTCCAGGCTGTCGGGCGTATCTTCTCCGACCAGTACATACAGCATGCTTACTTCTCCTCGATGTATTTCGCCAGAAATACGCTCTGGGCGACGATGAACAGCAGCATCAAGCCCATGCCGCCGAACAGCTTGAAATTGACCCAGGTCTCGGTGGGCAAGTTGAAGGCAAAGGCAATCAGCAGGTTGAGGATGCCCATCAGGGTAAAAAAACTAATCCAGGCCAGATTGAGGCGCTGCCAGACGGCGTCGGGCAATTGCAGCTGGACTTCCAGCATGCCCCGAATCAGATTTTTTTTGAGTATCGCGGCGGAGAACAGCAACACGCTGGCGAACACCCAGTAGAGTACCGTCGGTTTCCATTTGATGAAGGTTTCGTCGTGAAAAACCAGCGTCAGCCCGCCGAAGAAGACCACCAGCACCAGACTGACCCAAAGCATCTTATCCACCTTGCCGTGACGCAGCCGGACCCAGCCGATTTGCAGGGCCGTGGCGAGAATCACGACCATGGTGGCAAGCAATATGGGCGCCTGTTTGTCGCTGATCGCGGCATCCAATCCGACACTGCCGAGTATCCGGCTGACCAGATCCGCTGCCGCCAGCGAGTGACCTTCGGCAATCTTGAAGGAAGCGAAAAAAAAGATGACTGGAAAGAGGTCGAAGAGAAATTTCATCGCGCAATTATACCGGCAAGCGGGCTCTCTACTTCTTCTCCAGTTTGAGAGATGCGGAGTTGATGCAGTAGCGCAGGCCGGCAGGCGCCGGTCCATCGGGGAAAACATGGCCCAGATGGGCGTTGCAGCGGGAGCACAAAACCTCGGTGCGGCGCATGCCATGACTGGTATCCACCAGGTTGGCGACGCTGGCGGCGTCAAGCGGCGCAGTAAAACTCGGCCAACCGCAACCCGAATCGAACTTGTTGTCTGAGCCGAAGAGCGGGGCGGCGCAGCAGACGCAGCGAAAAACACCCTTCTCATGACTGTTCCAGTACTGGCCGGTGAAGGCAGGTTCGGTGCCTTTTTCGCGCGTCACGTGATATTGCTTGGGCGTGAGCTGGGCCTGCCATTCGGCGTCGGTCATGGTGATCTTGTCGGTCATACGGCTCTCCGTGGCATGCAAGTATAATCTCGAAGATGCGCATTATCTCCGAACCTGTGCGGTTCGATATGTTCAATCCGGCTTCCGCCCCTGGTGATGGAGTGGTTTGATGCGCGTGGCCGTGCTTGGAGCAGGTGTGGTTGGTGTGACTGCGGCGTGGTATCTGGCCGGGGCCGGCCACGATGTTATTGTCATCGACCGGCAGCCAGCCCCGGCGCAGGAAACCAGCTTTGCCAACGGCGGGCAGATTTCCGCCAGTCATGCTGAGCCCTGGGCCAACCCCGCCGCCCCGCTGAAAATTCTCCATTGGCTGGGACGCGAGGATGCGCCCTTGCTTTGGCGCATGCGCGCCGATATTCGTCAATGGCTGTGGGGGCTGCGCTTTCTGCGCGAATGTACGGCAAGCAGGACTCGCGCCAATATCGCGGCCATCCTGCGCCTCGCCATCTACAGCCGCGACGCCCTGTTGAGCTTGCGCGAGGCGACCGGCATCGAATACGATCACCTGGAACGCGGCATTCTTCACTTTTATTCCGACCAACGGGAGTTCGAGCACGCCATTGTGCAGGCGGCGTTGATGCGGGAGCACGGTTGCGAGCGGGTGGTCAAGAACGCGGCGGAATGTCTTGCCATCGAGCCAACCCTGGCTGCCGGCAAGGTCGGGATTATCGGGGGTACTTTTACGGCCAGCGACGAATCCGGCGATGCCTGCAAATTTACCGGGGAACTGGCTAAGCGTTGCCAACAGCTCGGCGTGACATTTCGCTACGGTGTGCCAATTGAATGCCTGCTGCCTGAAGCCGGACATATCGCCGGGGTTCGTTTGCCGGATGGTGAAGTGCTGGTGGCGGATACCTATGTAGCCGCCCTTGGCAGCTACACGCCGTTGCTATTGCGCTCCCTCGGCATGATGCTGTCGCTGATTCCGGCAAAGGGTTACTCCGCGACAATTCCCTTGCATTCCGAGAGTATTGCGCCAACCGTGAGCCTGATCGACGACCAATGCAAACTGGTGTTCTCGCGGCTGGGAAATCGACTGCGCGTGGCGGGCACTGCCGAGTTTGGCGGCTACGATACTTCGCTCAATGCAGTGCGTTGCGCGGCATTGCTGGAGCGCACCCTGGCGCTGTTTCCGCGGGCCGGGCGGCGCGACGAAGTTGAATTCTGGGCCGGTCTGCGCCCGGCAACGCCCGGCAATGTGCCGTTGATCGGCGCAACGCGTTATTCCAACCTGTTTCTCAATACCGGGCATGGCACGCTTGGCTGGACCATGGCCTGCGGTTCCGGACGGTTGCTGGCGGACCTGGTCTCGGGCCGGACGCCGGAGATCGACGCGGCGGATTACGCGCCGGACTGACTAGTGCAGGTGTCGCGGTGCGGCGTCGGCCTGTTCCTCGGGCAACTCTGCGTGCACCGGCTCGCCTTCCGGATTGGGATAGAGTGGAGCGCCGCAGTCGTCGCAATACTCAAGCGGCAGGCGATGGTCGAGAACGATCACCTCGCCGACCTTGATTTCACGCAGTATCGACTCGATTTGCGCGGCCATGTCGGCGACATCGTCCTCGGCGTCGAGCAGCGGCCAGACCACTCCATGCACCACCTGGTTGGAGTTCATCAGCGTGAAGCCGATGCGGTATTCTTCCAGACGCTGGTCATAGAAAGGCGCGACCACGGCGCGCAATTCGGCCGGGGCGAGGTTGAGCGTAGTGCTGAGGAAGGCCGCGGAGGCGCGCAGCGAGTAGGGGCGCGAGAGGCGGTCGGCATCGCGGCAGCCGGCGTGGTAGGGTTGCGGCAACAGCAATTCACTGGCGCATCCGGGCAATAACGGGCGCAATACTTCGCTGCCCTGGCTGCGCCATTGATTGAGGGCGTCGGTTCGGTCGCCGTCCTCCTCCTGCCAGCGAAACAGTGCTGCGCCGCGCGGCGTGGCGGCGACACCCAGCAGGTAGCGCGTATCCGAGAGAAAATTGGCGGTCTCGGGCATTTGGCCAGGGTCGATGTGCAAGTCCCGGCTGTGCAAAGCCGCCTTGCCCAGCCTGTCCGCAAGCGCGGAGGTGTCGCAATAACTCTGCGGGAGTTGATCCGGGCTGAAGAGAAAATCGGCCAGACCGATGCGCACATCCTTGGCGAATACATGTGCCTGCAATTGCACCCGCGCATTGGCCAGGATGGGCGAGGCAACCGCGCCGACGGGAATGCTGAAGCGCGACCAGGCCAGGATCGGCGCGACGAACAACAACAGATCGAACGCCCTGCCGGCATTGCTCTCGCTGCTTTCCCCGGTCAAGGCAGGTTGGGGCAGGAAGGTGCGGCTTTCGCAACGCGCTTCGACCAGGTCAGCCAGGGCATCGTAGGCGCGTTCCTGGCCGCCATACAGCTGGTCCAGCGCGGCGGTCAGCGGCGCCTCGTCGCCATCCGCCAGTAGCCGGTCGATCAGGGCACTGAGGCGAACATCCCAGTATGCATCCTCGATGCGGCTGGCGGAGATGCCGAGGCCATTCGCCAGTCTGATCAACTGTTCCGTGTCTGGTGTTTGCTTGGCGCGACGGGGGAGTCGGGGACGTTTCATGGTAATCGTGTCGCTTTATGAACCGCGTATTTTAACAGGTGCCGTCACTTCAAAATAAAATTTTGCAGGATGGAGTCGAAACCCGAATTAATTGGTAACATCATATTTTCCAGATAACAATAAATCCGCGATGTTCGGACGTTTTATTCCCAAGGAGGGCAAGTTTTTCGAGCTTTTCAACGCACATGCCGAACAAATCGTCGCGGGTGGACGTGAGCTGGCGGAGTTGATGAACGCCCTCGGCGACACGCTCGAATCCGCCGAGTCACATGCCAAGGCCATCGATGCCATCGAAACCCGCGCCGACAAAATAACCCACGAAACCATCACGCTGCTGCATCGAACCTTTATCACGCCGTTCGACCGGGATAGCATTCATCAATTGATATCGCGTATGGACGATATCCTCGACATGATCCAGGATGTTGCCGAGTCATTGGTGCTCTACGATATTCGCAAGGTGTCCCAGGAGGCGCGACAACTGGCGGATATTTGCCTGTCCTGCTGCGAACGAGTGAAATATGTCGTCGCCCTGCTGCCGAACATGGACAATGCGCAAGCCATACTCAAGACCTGCGAGGAAATCGACCGGCTCGAATCGGATGCCGATCATGTCATGCGTTCGGCGATCTCGCGCTTGTTCCGCGACGAACCTGAAGTGCGGCAGGTGATCAAGCTCAAAGCCATTTACGAGCTGCTTGAGATCGTCACCGACCGATGCGAAGACGTGGCTAACATCGTCGAGGGCATCGTCCTCGAGAATTCCTGATTTTTCGGCGGATCCAGGGCGTGTTCTCAATTGAGCGCATCACGCCGATCAACTGAGAACACGCTCAGGGGACCAAGATACCATGCATACGCTGCAGATTGGCCTCTGGATCGTCGTCGTGCTGGTGGTGCTGGCGCTGCTGTTCGATTTCATGAACGGTTTTCATGACGCCGCCAACTCGATTGCCACGGTGGTTTCCACCGGAGTACTGAAACCCCACCAGGCAGTGGCATTCGCCGCCTTTTTCAACGTGGTGGCGCTGTTCGTGTTCCAGCTAAAAGTTGCGACCACCATAGGCAAAGGCACCATCGATCCTGGAATTGTCGATCACTACGTGGTGTTTGGGGCGCTGATCGGCGCCATCGTCTGGAATGTCATCACCTGGTACTACGGCATACCGTCGAGTTCCTCCCACGCCTTGATCGGCGGGCTGGTCGGCGCCGGGGTAGCCAAGGCCGGCACCGATGCTCTGGTATGGTCCGGCGTCGGCAAGACGCTGGTGTTTATCCTGTTGTCGCCGTTGCTGGGTTTCTTGCTCGGCGCTCTGCTGATGGTGGCGGTGTCATGGCTGTTCTTCCGTGCCACGCCGCGCCGAGTCGATCGCTGGTTCCGGCGCTTTCAACTGGTCTCAGCCTCGCTGTATAGCCTTGGCCACGGGGGCAACGATGCACAGAAGACCATGGGTATCATCTGGATGTTGCTCATCGCTGCCGGCATTTCTTCCAGCAGCGATCCGATTCCGGTCTGGGTAATTATTTCCTGCTATTTGGCGATGGGATTCGGCACCATGTTCGGCGGCTGGCGCATCGTCAAGACAATGGGACAGAAAATTACCAAGCTAAAGCCGGTAGGGGGATTCTGCGCCGAGACCGGCGGGGCCATGACGCTGTTTCTTGCGACCATCTTCGGCATTCCGGTATCCACCACCCATACCATCACCGGCGCCATCGTCGGCGTCGGCTCGACATCAGGCACTCGCAACGTTCGCTGGGGCGTTGCCGGCAGCATAGTCTGGGCATGGATACTCACCATCCCCTGCAGTGGGCTGATGGCTGCGCTGGCCTGGTGGCTAGGCCC
>CAYHXK010000093.1:0-8744 GCA_964360125.1 uncultured Sterolibacterium sp. | reverse complement strand
GCTGCGCGCCGATTTCGACTGGGCACGGCCCGATGCCCGGCGCGAGTTCCTGCGGGCGCGCCGCAACCCGGCCGGCGGACTGGACCTGTTTGCCAACCAGAGTTCCGGCGTGCTGACTTCCGCCGCCTGGGCCGACGGGCTGGTGGATAATCCGCCGGGGCAGGCCATCCGGCGCGGCGATACGCTAAGCTTTCTGCCCTTCTCCGAGTTGCTATACTAATTTCCATGACCATCAAACTGCTCTATTTTGCGCATCTGCGCGAAGCGCTCGGCACCGGCGGCGAGGAAATGACGCTGCCTGCCGGGGTCGCCGATGTCGCCGCGTTGCGCACGCATCTTGCCGCGCGCGGTGACCCCTGGCGCGAACTGACCCGCTCGCAGAACCTCCGCGCGGCGCTGAATCAGCGCATGGTCGGGCCGGAGGCGGCGATCGCCGACGGCGACGAGATCGCTTTCTTTCCGCCGGTCACCGGAGGCTAGGGCGTGCTCTCAACGTCCGTCAGCGTGCAGCGCGAGGCTTTCGATGTCGGCGCCGAGATCGCCGCGCTGACGCGGGATCAGCACAGCATAGGCGCCGTCGCCAGTTTCCTCGGTCTGGTGCGGGATATGCATGTTGGAAATGCTGGGATCGACAGAGTCAGTGCGATGACTCTGGAACATTATCCGGGCATGACCGAAGCAGCGCTCCAGGAGATCGTCGCCGAGGCGCGTGCGCGTTGGGAATTGCTGGCGGTCCGGGTGATCCACCGCATCGGCCGGCTGGAGCCGGGCGAGGCCATCGTGCTGGTGATCGTCGCTGCAGCGCATCGCGGCGAGGCCTTCGCCGCCTGCGAGTTCATCATGGACTATCTCAAGACCCGCGCGCCGTTCTGGAAGAAAGAAGAAGGCAGCGCGGGGCCGGAAAGCGGTCGCTGGGTGGATGCGCGCGAAGGCGACGATAAGGCCGCAGCGCGGTGGGAAATCGGCAAATAACAATTCCACAGGTCGGAAAGTAACCTACCCCCGAAATAGTAGGCGCCCCCACCTAAGGATTTTGGGCTGCGCTATTCTCAGGCATGGAAATGACTGACCGCCTCATGCAGTTCTTTGGATATTCGATTGAATTCACGCGCCGTCTGTTCCACTTGGACGATGGTGGCGGCATTCTCTTCGGCAAGCCGGGTGATGCCCTCGATGTTGATGGCGATATCCTCGCTGGCTTTTTTCTGCTCCTTGACCGAATTGGTGATTTCATCGACTCCATGATGGGCTGCGCTGACAGACTGGGCACTGTCGTCGAGCACCCGTGAGACGCTGTTGAGCGCCTCCTGGCTGGTGTGCAGGGCTGCGACGCTGGCTTTCACGGTATCCAGCAGGCCACTGGATTTCTGGGTGAGGGAGGCTGTTACTGCTTCAATTTCGTTGGCCGAACGGGCTGATTTCTCGGCCAGTTTGCGTACTTCGTCGGCAACCACGGCAAAGCCGCGGCCTTGCTCGCCGGCGCGTGCCGCTTCAATGGCGGCATTCAGCGCCAGCAGGTTGGTTTGTTCGGCGATGTCCTTCACTTCACTGGTCAAGCCGCCGATGGTGTTGGTGCTGGCGACATAGTCGTCCACCGAGCTGGCAATCAAGTCTATGGTTTGCTGGATGCGCGCAATCTCCTTGACCAGTTCATTGACCGAGGCGCTGCCGCGGCGGGAATTATCAAGACTCTCGTTTGACTGGTTGCGCACGTTTTCAGCCGACTCGGCCACTGTAGCAATGCTCGTGGAGAGCTGCTCGATATCTGCGGCGACCGTTTCTGCGGACGAACTTTGCTTCTGTGAGGCGTTCGACACTTGGGAAACCGTGGTTGCCAGGCTTTGGGAGGCGGTTGCGATTTTTTCCGTGCTTACGCGGATATGCTGGATGGTGACCTGCAGGTCGGCGATAAAGGAATTAAACGATTCTGCGGTACGGCCAATTTCGTCGCTACTGTTAACCGGCAGGCGGCCAGTCAGGTCGCCATTGCCCGAGGCCAGCTGTCTCATCGATGATTCGAGACTTTTCAGGGACCTGGTCAGGGAGTGGATCAGATTCCAGGTGAGGCCGATGCCGAATGCCACGGCCAGGACCACCAAAATCAGTGCATTGCGGATTGCGCCATTCGCCTGATCCTGCACCGAGGTGCGCGTGGCATTGACGTCCTTGCCGCGGCTTTCGATCTGCTTGATTAAAATCTCGCGCACGCCGCGCCATGCCGGCGTTGCTTCCTTGTTAATGATCAGCACCGCTTTTGCCGGGTCGCTTTTTGCGGCTTCCAGTACCTGCTTGTGAAGCTGGGTGGTCACCTTCCACTTGGCCGAGATATCCTCGACTACGGATGCCAGTCCGGCGTCGCCGCTGGACAGCTTCTTCAGGGTCTCGAGCGCCTCCTCGAACTTTTTCTCGCTGCTCTCCAAGTTTTTGCTTGCCTGGGCATTCTGCGCATCAAGGACTATATTGCGCACCGCTTGGCCGGACTGCAACCCGTGTCCATAGAGTTCCTGAAAGATCGTCAGCCGGGCCTGGTCCACGTCGATGAATGTGGTGAAGCGACCTGAAATGCTGTGCAACGCGAACAGCGCATATGCCAATGCGACTATCACGCCTCCCGAAGCCAAGCCTATCGAAATGATTAGAGGGGTGCGAACGCTAGTAGACCGTTTGAAGAACATATTTCCCCCAGATAAGTTATTTTGAATCCAAGCTAAACGCTAATTCGCAGCTATGCCTTAAGCAATAGATGGGGCGCTATTACCCATTGATTAAAAATGGTTATTTTCGTCGTCAAGTAGTGTATACGATAGGATTATGTTTGTCATGCAGTACGACAAGTTCCCCATCTTCTGCCTGCATGTTTTAACCCTGCCCGGAACCGGACTACAGTGACGACGATCAGGTGATCGGTGGGCGTGTCGCCTGGTTTATTTCTTTCTCTTCTTGACCGGTTTTTCGCTCGTCTTGCCAGCTTTGCTCAGGCCAGCGGTTGAGGCCTGTGCAATTTTCTCGAAGGCGCTATTGGCGTTTGCCATGGCCTGCCGCATGGTTTCCATGACGTTGGAGTTCTGGCTGGGGAGTGCGCCGAAGAATGACTTGAAGTTTTCCGCCATTTCCTTGCTGCCGCTGGCAAGCTGCTCGGTCAGCAGGTGGCTGAACTCGGCGCGCGAGGCATTGCCGATTTCCGCAATCCGACGCGCCGTTTCCATCATCCTCTGAGCCGTCTCTTGCGTATAGCGGGTGCGCAAGGCGGCGGCTTCCTGCGGGTCCTTGACGGAAGTCAGCGCCTGGGCGCTGTCGACGCTTTCCTGAAACATCTGCTTGGCGGCCTCCACTTGCAGGGTGATGATGCGCTGCGAGTTCTCGATCGACATCTGGGCCAGTTTCATTGCCGCCTCCATGTTCTTGCGGTGGAGTTCGCTGAATTGCTCGGGCTTTGTGACCATGATTTTCTCCTTGTCCTTTGCGGATACCGGCGCCAGCCTGCGAGGCGGGGTAGCTCAATACTGCGATAGATTGCATGCTGATCACACCCGGCATCTTGACCTGGGTCAACCATGGAAACAAGGCCGATGCTTACAAATCCGATTTATCCGGAAATCGGGCATATCATCTGGAAGTTGGGGAAACGTGAATGTTGCGGTGCAGTCACATCACTTTAATAAAAGCGGCGTAATATATCGTGGATGTATTGCTGGAGCATTTCATCGATCCGCGCGGATCGCAAACGATACTGTCACTCAATCACAAAAAAGAGGCCGCCATGAAATTACGCAAACTGTTCCTGCTGCTCGCTCTGCAATTGTCCGGTGCGGCGTTTGCCGCCACCGATATCCAGGTGTGGCATTCGATGACCGGCGCCTTGGGCGACCGCGTCACTAACCTGGCCGATCGATTCAATCAATCCCAGACGGAATACAAGGTGATGCCCGTGTTCAAGGGCGGCTATGACGAATCGATGGCGGCGATGATTGCCGCCACGCGCGCCGGCAATGCCCCCGACGTGATCCAGATCTTCGAGGTGGGCACGGCCACCATGATGGCCGCCAGCGGCGACGGTACTGGCAACGGCAAGAAGAAAAGCGTGGTCAAGCCGGTGTATGAAGTCATGGCGATGGGCGGACAGAAGTTCGATCCCAAAGTGTATGTGCCCGCCGTCAGCAGTTATTACACCGACAGCAAGGGCCGCATGCTGTCGTTCCCCTTCAACAGCTCGACCACGGTGTTCTACTACAGCAAGGACGCCTTCAAGAAGGCCGGCCTCGACCCGAACAAGGCGCCTTTGACCTGGACCGAGGTTGCCGAAGCCGCCGGCAAGCTCAAGGCTTCCGGCGAAGCCTGCGTCTATACCACCGGCTGGCAGTCCTGGGTGCAGCTTGAGAACGCCAGCGCCTGGCATGATCAGCCGTTTGCCACCCGGAGCAACGGTTTCGACGGCCTCAACACCGAACTGGTGTTCAACCAGCCGTTCCAGGTCAAGCATATCGCGATGCTGTCCGACTGGCAGAAAAAAGGCTGGTTCACCTACGGCGGCCGCAAGAACGAGCCCGAGGCCAAGTTCTTCAGCGGCGAGTGCGCGATGCTGACCAGCTCCTCGGCGGCTTACGGCAATATCAAGAAAAACGCCAAGTTCGAGTTCGCCGTCAGCGCCCTGCCGTATCACGCCGACGTCAAGGGCGCGCCGCGCAACACCATCATCGGCGGCGCCTCGCTGTGGGTGATGGCCGGCAAGACGGCGGAGAAATACAAGGGCATCGCGAAATTCTTCACTTTCCTGTCGCAGCCCGAACTACAGGCGGAATGGCACCAGGCGACCGGCTATTTGCCGATCACCAAGGCCGCCTACGACGTCACCAAGCAGCAGGGCTTCTACGACAAGAATCCCGGCACCGACATTTCCGTGATGCAAATGACCGCGAAAGCGCCGACCGCCAATTCCAAGGGCATCCGCCTCGGCAATTTCGTGCAGATACGCTCCATCATCGACGAGGAACTGGAGGCTGTCTGGAGCGGCAAGAAAGAAGCCAAGCAGGCGCTGGACGATGCCGTGGCGCGCGGCAACGAACAATTGCGCAAGTTCGAGAAGGCCAACAAGTAAGCCAACGGGGCGCGGCGACGCTCAAGCCGCCGCGCCCCTTGCTCTGCCTGAAGAATTTCCACAGTGGAAAAACGCGCCCGTTTTCGTTCGCTGTGGCTGCCCTATGTTCTGGTGGCGCCGCAGATACTGATCACCCTGGTGTTCTTTATCTGGCCGGCGACCCAGGCACTGTGGCAGTCCCTGCTGATCCAGGATGCCTTCGGCACCAGCGTCGAGTTCGTCGGCCTGGCGAATTTCGCCGACCTGTTCAACGACCCCTACTACTTGCAATCCTTCCGCGTAACCGCCGTGTTCAGCATCGCGGTGGCATTGATCGGCATAGGCATCGCCTTGCTGCTGGCGGTGATGGCGGACCGGGTGGTGAAGGGCAGCGCGTTCTACAAGACCATGCTGATCTGGCCCTACGCAGTGGCGCCGGCGGTGGCGGCAGTGCTCTGGCTGTTCATGTTCTCCCCCTCGATCGGCATCGTCGCCTGGTCGTTGAAGCACTGGTTCGGCTATGAGTGGAACCATCTGCTGCGCGGCGACCAGGCGCTCTGGCTGGTGATCGGGGCGGCGGTGTGGAAGCAGATCAGTTACAACTTCCTGTTCTTCCTGGCCGGCCTGCAGGCCATTCCGAAATCCCTGATCGAGGCGGCGGCCATCGACGGCGCCGGGCCATTGCGGCGCTTCGTCAGCATCGTGCTGCCGCTGCTGTCGCCGACCCTGTTCTTCCTGCTGGTGGTCAACATGGTGTATGCCTTCTTCGACACTTTTGCCGTGATCGATGCGGCAACCATGGGCGGGCCTTCCAAGGCCACCGAGATCCTCGTCTTCAAGGTGTTCAACGACGGCTTCCGCGGCCTCGATCTGGGCGGCTCGGCGGCCCAGTCGGTGATCCTGATGGCGATCGTTATCGCGCTGACCGTGATCCAGTTCAAGTTCGTCGAGAAAAAGGTCCACTACTGATGGTCGAGCGCCGCCCC
This sequence comes from uncultured Sterolibacterium sp., assembly GCA_964360125.1. GTDB lineage: Bacteria > Pseudomonadota > Gammaproteobacteria > Burkholderiales > Rhodocyclaceae > JACRAR01. Next base: position 2,684 of record CAYHXK010000093.1, on the reverse strand, counting down.
TGGCTGGATGCCTTCTGCCACCTGATGCTGATCCTCGGCGTGCTGGTGGTGTCTTTTCCCGTCTACCTGACCTTCATTGCCTCGACCCAGACCGCCGAGGCGGTGGTGCAGGCGCCGATGTCCTTGCTGCCCGGCGGCCATCTGCTGGAGAACTATGCGCAGGTACTGGCGCATGGATCGGAGACCCAGTCGGCGGCGCCGGTCGGCCGGATGATGCTCAACAGCCTGATCATGGCGCTGGCGATTGCCATCGGCAAGATCGCCATTTCGCTGCTGTCCGCCTTCGCCATCGTGTATTTCCGCTTTCCCATGCGCCAGTTGTTCTTCTGGATGGTATTCCTCACCCTGATGCTGCCGGTGGAAGTGCGCATCATGCCGACCTACAAGATCGTCGCCGACCTCGGCCTGCTCGACAGTTACGCCGGCCTGACGCTGCCGCTGATCGCCTCGGCCACGGCCACCTTCCTGTTCCGCCAGTTCTTCCTCACCATCCCCGATGAGCTGGCCGAAGCGGCGCGCATCGACGGCGCGGGGCCGATGCGCTTCTTCATCGACATCATCCTGCCGCTGTCGCGCACCAATATCGCCGCGCTGTTCGTGATCCTGTTCATCTACGGCTGGAACCAGTATCTGTGGCCCTTGCTGGTGACCACCCAGGAAAACATGTACACCGCGGTGATCGGCATCAAGCGCATGATGACCTCCGGCGACGCGGCGACCGAGTGGAACCTGGTGATGGCCACCGCCATGCTGGCGATGCTGCCGCCGGTGCTGGTGGTCATCCTGATGCAGCGCTGGTTCGTCAAGGGACTGGTGGAGACCGAGAAATGACAGGCACTAAGAACAAGGGAAAACCATGAGCAGTGTTGAATTGCGCGCAGTGCGCAAATCCTATGGCGGCACCCAGGTGATCCACGGCATCGATGTCGCCGTTGCCGACGGCGAATTCGTGGTCATGGTCGGGCCTTCCGGCTGCGGCAAATCGACGCTGCTGCGCATGGTGGCGGGGCTGGAAAGCATCAGCGGCGGCGAGATCGCCATCGGCGAGCGGGTGGTGAACGACTTGGAGCCCAAGGATCGCGACATCGCCATGGTGTTCCAGAACTACGCCCTCTATCCGCACATGAGCGTGTACGACAACATGGCCTACGGCCTGAAGATACGCGGCATGAGCAAGGACGAGATTGCGGCGCGCGTAGCCAAGGCGGCGGGTATCCTGGAACTCGCGCCGCTGCTGGCGCGCAAGCCGCGCGAACTGTCCGGCGGCCAGCGCCAGCGGGTGGCGATGGGCCGCGCCATCGTGCGCGAACCGGCGGTGTTCCTGTTCGACGAGCCGCTCTCCAATCTCGATGCCAAGCTGCGCGTGCAGATGCGCCTGGAAATCCAGAAGCTGCACCGGCGCCTGGCGACCACCAGCCTGTACGTGACCCACGACCAGGTCGAGGCGATGACCCTGGCGCAACGTATGATCGTCATGAATCAGGGGCGTGCCGAACAGATCGGCGCCCCCATGGAGGTTTACGACACGCCCGCCACCCTGTTCGTGGCCGGTTTCATCGGTTCGCCGGCGATGAACTTCCTGTCGGGCCGTTTCGACGACCAGGCCAGGCTGACCCTGACCGACGGCCCAATCCTGGATCTGGGCGCGGAGGTGTCGGCCGAACTGGCGGGGCGGGAAGTGACGCTGGGCGTCAGGCCGGAACACCTGGTCGTCTGTGCGCCGGCGGAAGGCACTTTCAATCTAGAAGTCGAGGTGGTGGAGGAACTCGGCGCCGACGTGCTGCTGCACGGCCGGCTCGGCACGCATGCGTGTACCGCGCGCCTGCCGCACGGCAATCATCCGGCGGCCGGAACCACGCTTTCCATGCGCGCCCTGCCAGGCAAGCTTCACTTCTTCGATAGCTCCAGCGGGAGTCGTCTCAGACTGTGAGGCGGGTAGGCAGGCGGACAGGCAGGCAAGCTGCCGCGTAAGCTTGAAATGCCGCCGATGGCCCCCACTTCATGAGTAGTGATTATTCCTGAGGGTGCCCGCCATGCGCTTCGACAAATTTACCACCAAGTTCCAGCAGGCCATCAGCGATGCGCAGAGCATCGCCGTGGGCAACGACCAGCAATTCATCGAGCCGCAGCATCTGCTGCTGGCCTTGCTGCAACAGGAAGAGGGCGGCACCGCGTCGCTGTTGCAGCGTGCCGGCGCCAATGTCGGCGGCTTGAAGCCGGCCCTGCAGAAGGCACTGGAGCGCCTGCCCAAGGTGGAGGGCCATGGCGGTGAGGTGCAGATTGGCCGCGACCTGTCCAACCTGCTCAACCTCACCGACAAGGAAGCGCAGAAAGCCGGCGACCAGTTCATCGCCTCGGAAATGTTCCTGCTGGCCCTGGCCGCCGACAAGGGTGAGACGGGCCGCCTGCTCAAGGAGCACGGCGTGCAGAAGCAGGCGCTGGAAGAGGCCGTCAAAGCGGTGCGCGGCGGCCAGAACGTGGGCAGCCAGGAAGCCGAGGGCAGCCGCGAGTCATTGAAAAAATACTGTGTCGATCTCACCGAGCGCGCCCGCCAGGGCAAACTCGACCCGGTGATCGGCCGCGACGACGAGATCCGCCGCGCCATCCAGATCCTGCAGCGGCGCACCAAGAACAACCCGGTGCTGATCGAGATCGGAAGAGCACACGTCTGAACTCCAGTCACA
>CAYHXK010000092.1:0-8769 GCA_964360125.1 uncultured Sterolibacterium sp. | reverse complement strand
CGCACCAATCTGGCCGAGTTGTTGTCCTCCTGGGGCGTCGAAGAGATCACGATCTGCGGCTATGCAACGGAGTTCTGCGTAGACACCACCACCCGGCGCGCCGCGGCCCTTGGGTATCCGGTGGTGCTGGTCGCGGATGCCCACACCACGCACGACAAAGACCACGCATCCGCCCGGCAAATCCGCGCTCATCACAACGCCACGCTACCCAAGCTGACGAGCTTCGGCCCGCGCATTGCTACAGTCAATGCGGCGGATATCGCCTATGTGGATTAATCCGCATCGACTGCAACAATCTGCGAATTTCGATGGCGCCGCCATGCCATGAGAAAAAATGTCACCATCGGCCTGATCGGCGACTACGACGCAACGGTGCCCGCCCACCAAGCCATTCCCGTTGCCCTGCAACTTGCGGCCGCAGCCCTGCAGCTCGAGGTGCGGCACGCATGGGTGCCTACCATTATCGATTGATAGTTGCTTTTTGTTTGCGCAGCCCCTTACTTTTACGTGTGGGCGTCTCAGTAATGAAAACGCAACTGAGCAATCAGAAGACCATCACCCTCAACGCGATAAACCATGCGGTGTTCATCTGTTATGCGGCGTGACCAGAAGCCTGATAGCGCGTGTTTCAATGCTTCCGGCTTTCCTACGCCAGAGAATGGTTCGCGTTGGGTCTCACGAATCAGCTTGTTAATCCGTTCAACCATACGCTTGTCTTGTTTTTGCCAGTAGAGGTAATCATCCCATGCCTCGTCCGCGAAAATCAGCTTCACTTTGCCAGCTTCCGCTCAACGCCTTTTCCAGCGTTCAGTTGTGCGGCCGCCGAGAGAAGGCGCTTGGCGTTAGCGGGTGTGCGCAAGAGATAAGCCGTTTCCTCAAGCGCTTTGTAGTCTTCGAGCGAGAGCATCACCACGGCCTGTTCGCCGTTTCGGGTAATAATCAAAGCTTCGTGGTCGTTACAAACCCGATCCATGGTGCTGGCGAGGTTTGCGCGAACGGTGGTATAGGTCATTGCATCCATGTGGGGCCTCCGAATATGTACGCGTTACTGTACATCACAAATTGCCATTTGTCCAACCGTGTCCAAGACGCCCAACCCATCAACACGGACGCCGCGCGATGAAGCCGCGCAGCGCCGGTGAATTCAAACGTGTGCGACGCGAAGCTGCGTCGAGAAGTTGTCCCCACGAAACTGTAGGGGACCATCTGTGTCACCAGGTGAAGCTAGGATCATAATAATTAAATTCGGTAAACCCCCGGCTCTGCCGGGGGACTCCGCAAGGTTTGACCTATACGTCAGTCGGCCTCAATCTCCGCAACTCGACCAAGAGCAAGGAGAAAGAAATGCGAGAGTACGAAAGTTTGAGTCATACGAAGTGGGATTCGTAAATATCACGTGGTGCGGTAACAAATATAACGGCGATTTAAACCAATTGACTTCTGTTCATCAATGGATCGCCCGGCAAACCATTCATGCTATGCACTCATTTCACATTGGAAGCGATATATTTCCAACATTGGTCAACTGATCGGGGCTCAGCTCGTTAATCGAAGTGCAGAACAGCAGTCCCCATTTTTTATTGTTACATTATAAGAGGTTACCCAATGAACAAATTGATCGCTGCACTGGTTGTCGGCCTGTTTGCGACTACCGTATTCGCACAAGCGCCTGCACCTGCAGCATCTGCCGGTGCCAAGGCTGAAGTCAAAGCCGAGAAAGCGGATGCCAAAGCCGTTAAATCCGAAGTGAAAACTGATGTCAAGGCAGATGCCAAGGTTGCCAAAGAGGAAGCCAAAGCCGCCAAAGCCAAAGCCAAGGCAGATGCCAAAGCCGCTAAAGCCAAGGCCAAAGCCGACAAAACCGCTGCCGCAGCCGACACCAAAGTCGACAAGGTAAAAGCCGAAGCGAAGACCGAAAAGGCCGCCGCCAAAGCCGATACCGCCGCAGTCAAAGCCGAAGGCAAGGCTGACGTGAAAGCTGCAAAGACCAAGTAATTGGCGCTCTGCTGCTACGAAAAAAGACAGGTTAGCCTGTCTTTTTTTCGTCAACAAACAGGTAGTCCACAAACGATCCGGTGACCGATTGTCCGGCGGGGGTTACCGAACCGGGTTTCCGTCAGCCATGATTCCCGGTTTCACAGGGCCTCATAGTACGCAGGAAATATTTCGCGGGTCGTGCGGATTTCCGGCAACACGTAGACGATGCCATTCGTCCCGGTAAAAGCCGGGTTTACCACATTCGAGTAAAACTTGGCCGGAACGTTGATGCAGCCATAGGAAATTCGGTTGTCGAGCGGCGTCGGTGTCGTCAGGCGCTCCAGGCGACGCTCCCGGAGATTGCTGGTCAGCACCGGATGCAGCGAGACGGCAGAGTCGTAGTCCACCCAGAGTATGTCTTTGCCGCGGGAGTTGCGATCCAACGAAGCCACGAAACGACCCGCCGGCGTGGTGCGTTCCCCGGGACGAATGTTCGCCAATTCCTTGTCGCCGATACCGGGGATCGATTCATCGCCCAGGGCCAGGCCGATCAGTGCGGCGGCGGCTCCGCGCAACGAACCATCGCCATGGAATACAAAGACCTTGGCGCTTGTCTTGTCGACAATCACGAACGGCATGCCTTGGTTGTCACCTGAATCGACGACCCAGTCGGCAACCTGTATGGCATTCCAGGATGCCGGCTCATGATGGAAGTTCGCGCGCTTGGCGGCGTGAGCCCGGAAGGGCTGAGCAACTCCATCCGCCGCCGCTACTGGGCAGCTTATCAAACTGGCGACCAGCAAGCCAAGGCCAAGTCTCCTGGCTTTGACTGCACTGATCAAGCACACACCGTTCAAGCGCTCTGAAAGGTGAAATGCGTCCGGAAGTCTCAGTTCGATGACCATGGCACGTATCCCAGGCCGCGCAAACGACGGAAGGCTACCGCTGCCGCTACGGCCTGAATCCCGAGTTCCGCACCTTCCTGGTCGCCGGTCCTTTGCGTGCTTCCGCCGACGACCAGATCGACGAAGTCCGGGCGGTGGAACTGGATGCTCATCCTTTCGACGTTGCCACGCTGTTCCAGCCGGAGCGCGCGGCGCTCTAACAGCGGGCGGCGCCTCTCGTCGGGGCGTTTGTCCGGGCGTGCGCTGCTGCTTAGCGCATAACTTTTCCGCATAGACCCACAACTCATTTGTTCCAGCGGACAGTCAACGGCAAGCCGCTGCCTTCACTCATGTACATCGCGGGCATCCTTTGTTTTGTACGAGTAACGGGTTCGGATCGTTGCCCGCCAATAATTTATGTGACCAGTTGCGCATTTGTTTGATACCCTGCATGCCTTTGAAAAATTATCCGGGCTATTCCCTCCTTTTGTATCCATGAAAACTCCGAAAAGAATCGAGCCCCTGGTCCAGGATGGATTGGTCGACCAGGTTCTGCGCCAGTTGATGAGCGGCAAGGAAGCCATGGTGTATGTGGTGCTGTGCGGTGAAGAGCTGCGTTGCGCGAAAGTCTACAAGGAAGCCAACATGCGCGGCTTCCACCAGGCCGTGCATTACACCGAAGGGCGCAAGATCAAGAATACTCGGCAGGCGCGCGCCATGGAGAAGGGTTCGCGCTACGGGCGCAAGCAGCAGGAGGCCTCCTGGCAGCGCGCCGAGGTGGACGCCTTGTACCTGCTCGCCGCCGCCGGGGTACGCGTGCCGCAACCCTACAATTTTCACGAGGGTGTGCTGCTGATGGAACTGGTGGCCGACGCGGACGGCGAGCCCGCGCCGCGCCTCAACGACCTGGAGCTGACGCCGGAACAGGCGCGGCAATACCATGCCGCGCTGATCCGCCAGGTGGTACTCATGCTGTGCGCCGGCGTGGTGCATGGCGACCTGTCCGAATACAACGTGCTGGTCGGCAGCGACGGGCCGGTCATCATCGACCTGCCGCAAGCCGTCGATGCCGCCGCCAACAACAACGCCAGCCGCATGCTGCAACGCGACGTGGATAACCTGGCCGCCTACTTCGGCCGTTTCGCTCCCGAACTGCTGGCCACCGACTATGGCCGGGAAATCTGGGCGCTGTATGAACGCGGCGAACTCCATCCAGACAGCCCGCTGAGCGGGCATTTCCAGGTCAGCCAGGCGCCGGTCGATGTAGTCGCGGTGCTGCGGGATATCGACGCGGTGCGCAAGGAAGAGGCGGCGCGGTTGCTCTACCGGCAGATGATCAAGGAGGACGGCCGATAATGAGCGCCACGTCCTTTTCCAGCCTGGCCTTGGCGCCGGCCATGCTGCGCAACCTCGACAGCCTCGGTTATCACCAGATGACCACGATCCAGGCGCAAAGCCTGCCGGCCATGCTGGAGCGCCGCGACCTGATTGCCCAGGCCAAGACCGGCAGCGGCAAGACGGCGGCCTTCGGTATCGGCATCCTGCACAAGCTCAATCCGAACTTGCTCGCCATCCAGGCGCTGGTGCTGTGCCCGACGCGCGAACTGGCCGACCAGGTGGCGAAGGAGTTGCGCCGCCTGGCGCGCTTCACCGACAACATCAAAGTGCTGACCCTGTGCGGCGGCACGCCGATGGGGCCGCAGATCAACTCACTGGAGCATGGCGTGCATGTCGTCGTCGGCACGCCGGGGCGCATCCGCGATCACCTCGGGCGCGGCAGTATCGATCTGGCGCGGGTGCAAACGCTGGTGCTGGATGAGGCGGATCGCATGACCGACATGGGTTTCTTTGATGAGATCAGCGGCATCGTCAGCGCCTGCCCGGCGCACCGCCAGACGCTGCTGTTTTCCGCCACCTATCCGGACGACATCCGCCGGGCGACGGCGGCTTTTCTGACCCGGCCGGTCGAAGTGAAAGTGGAGGCCCAGCACGACACCTCCCGCATCGAGCAGCGCTTCTATGCGGTGGAGCACGCGCAGCGCAACGCCGCCGTGGCGCGGCTGCTGAACCACTTTCGGCCGGTATCGACGCTGGCTTTCTGCAATACCAAGATCCATTGCCGCGAGCTGGCCGCCGAACTGCGCGCCCAGGGTTTTTCCGCGCTGGCGCTGCATGGCGACCTGGAACAGCGCGAGCGCGACGAGATCCTGGTGCAGTTTTCCAACCAGAGTTGCTCGGTGCTGGTGGCCACCGACGTGGCGGCGCGCGGCCTGGATATCCAGACCCTGGGCGCGGTGATCAATGTGGATGTGTCGAAGGACGCCGAAGTGCATATCCACCGCATCGGCCGCTGCGGCCGCGGCCAGGAGCGGGGGCTGGCCTTGAGCCTGTGCGCACCCAACGAGAAGAAGTGGGTCAAGCTGATCGAGGACTACCAGGGCGGGCCGGTCGAATGGTTCGACCTGGCGGCGCTGCAGCCCGCGCCCGGCGCCGCGTTGCAGGCGCCGATGGTGACGTTGTGCATCATGGGCGGCAAGAAGGACAAGCTGCGCCCCGGCGATCTGCTGGGCGCGCTCACCGGCGATGCCGGCCTGAGCAAGGAGCAGGTCGGCAAGATCGGCATGTTCGAATTCATCAGCTATGTGGCGCTGGATCGGCGCATCGCCGAACAGGCCTATGCGCGCTGGTGCGGCAATGAGGGCAGCGGCAACATCAAGGGCCGCAACTTCAAGATGCGCTTTGTTGCACCGGCTTGATTTGCAGCAAGGCTGGGCTCGTCCTTAATTCTGCTCTTGTCGTGCGACGGCGGTCTCCACCAGCGCCAGGAAATCCTGTTCGTCGCGGATCTGTTCTACTTCATGCGAAGTCACGGTGTAGCCGTGCGGGCGGGCAATCGCCTGATAGCGCGGCACGCGCGAGTGGAACAGGCGGGGAAACACCCAGCGGATGAAGTCGTCGGCATCGGCGGTATCGATGCTCGCCAATTGTTTTTCCGCGAGGTAGGCCGGCAACTGTTCGACCAGGAACGCCGGACGGAAATACAGCGGCTTGGGATCGGCCTGGGCGCGGCGGATCAATTCCGCTTCCTCTTCCGCCGTGGTGACCTGGATGTAGAGGATCAATGTGTGCTCGACCAGCAGGTCGATGACGGAGGCTTCGTCGAGCTCGCACAGGCTGCCGCCGACATCGTTCACGAAGTGGGCGTAGCCGTAGATGTCCTGGGCCTTGCGGATGAAGGCCGGGACATCCTGCATGGCGGCGATTTCCGCTTCGCGGTAGAGCGCCTGGCGGCGGCTGAATTCTCCGAAGACAATGCCGCCCCGCGCCGGGTCGCCCGGCTTGCCGACGAAGGAAAGCACCGGGCCGAGGTCGTCGACCTTGATGTTGTTCTTGATGTCGATCCAGTCGCGCCGCAGCAGCTCGCGCAGGAAAGGCACCTGCATCGCCTGCTGCTTGATGCAGTCGAGGATCGGCTCGTCCAGATAGCGCTTGCCGATGCGGTAGTCTGCGGAATAGTGAAACCAGTCGTGGCGCCGCAACAGCGACGACAGGTAGGTTTTGCCGACGCCGGACATGCCCAGCAGGGTGAGCTTCTTGTGCGGCCAGGCGCGGAAGGAATCTACGGTGAATTTCATGCCGGCATTATAGGGGGAACCGTGGCCAGCCGCGCCGCGCCATCGATGCGCGGCAGCAGCCAGGCCAAGCCCAGCGCCGGCAAGGCGGCGTGCAGTCGCTCCGGCGTGGCGGTGGCCAGCAGGCGCAGCCGGCCGTTGCCGTGCGCCTTGCCGTACTCCTGTTGAGCGGCCAGGCGAGCCACCTGGCGGGCTACCGCAGCGGCTACGTCCACCAGTTCCGCCCGCCCCGCCAGCAGCGGCTCCAGCAGCGGTGCGAGAAAAGTGTAATGGGTGCAGCCGAGCACCAGGCGATCGATGCCGGCATCGAGCAGGGGATTAATCTTCTCCGCCACTTCGCCGGCGAAGGCAGGATCGTCCAGATGCAGCATTTCGACACGGGAGGCCCAGCCGGGGCAGGCTTCGATGTGCACCGTCACCGCGCCGGCATGCTGGCGCACCAGGCGCGCCAGGCTGATGCTCCGGGCCGTCGATTGCGTCGCCAGCACGGCGATGCGGCGGCTTTTCGATGCGGCGGCGGCGGGTTTGATGCCCGGCTCGACGCCAACCACCGGGGTGTCCGGCAGTGCCTCGCGCAAGGCGCCGAGGGCCGCTGCGGTGGCCGTGTTGCAGGCGACGACGATGCTGCCGCAGCCGAGTGCAGCGAGATGCCGGCCGATCGCCAACACCCGGCCGCGGATGAAATCGTCGGATTTGGCGCCGTAGGGAAGGTGGGCGCTGTCGGCCAGATACACCAGGTCGGCTTGCGGCAGGGCGCGGGCGATGGCCGAGAGCACCGAGAGTCCGCCGATGCCCGAGTCGAATACCCCGATCATGGGCGGATGGTGGGGCCTATTTACGATTATTTTTCCACGACTGCGCGGGTGGTGAAAATAATGTCCTTGAAGTCCCGGTTCAGCGAGGTGCTGTGGTATTTTTTCTGGATCTTGGCGTCTGCGTAACTGATCATGTCGCCTTTCTTGACCGCGATGATCGGGGAGACCACCCACAAATTATTTTTGCCGTCCTGAATATTGATGTAAGTGAACGACTTGGCCTCGACCACGGCAAGCACTTTGCCTTTTTTGGTCAGGGGAGCGGTGGCATTGCCCATGTCGACGGTGCCGACTGGATGGCCAGACGGCGCGCTGGTGACGGCTGGCGCTGACGCGGCTGCGGCAGGCGCGGCGGGTGGGTTGGCGACAGCGGCAGCTGCAAAGCCGGCGAGAGCCAGCAGTAGGGCGATGGATTGCATAGCGGGTTTCCTTTTATTGTGTAGAAAAAGAGATCAGGGTTGAGTTAGCTCAGCTTGCCTTGACAGGAATCCTGCCGATTTTCTCCTGCCATTCGCGCGGCCCGGTCTGATGCACCGAGATGCCTTTGGAATCGACGGCGACCGTCACCGGCATGTCCTTGACTACAAATTCGTAGATGGCTTCCATGCCGAGATCGGCGAAGCCGACCACTCTCGATGCCTGGATGGCCTTGGCCACCAGGTAGGCGGCGCCGCCCACCGCCATCAGGTAGGCGGAGCGGTGTTTCTTGATCGCCTCGATGGCGACGGGGCCGCGTTCGGCCTTGCCGACCATGGCCACCAACCCGGTCTGCGCCAGCATCATCTCGGTGAACTTGTCCATGCGGGTGGCGGTGGTCGGGCCGGCCGGGCCGACCACTTCGTCGCGCACCGGGTCGACCGGCCCGACGTAATAGATCACCCGGTTGGTGAAATCCACCGGCAGCTTTTCGCCCTTCGCCAGCATTTCCTGGATGCGCTTGTGCGCGGCATCGCGGCCGGTGAGCAGCTTGCCGTTGAGCAGCAGTACTTCGCCCGGTTGCCAGGCGGCGACCTGCGCGCGCGTCAGCGTGTCGAGATCGACGCGCCGGCCCTTGCTGCTGTCGTAGGTGAGGCGGGGCCAGTCGGCCAGGTCGGGAGGAACGAGTTTGACCGGACCGGAACCGTCGAGATGGAAGTGGACATGGCGCGTCGCGGCGCAGTTGGGAATCATGGCCACCGGCAGGCTGGCGGCATGCGTCGGGTAATCGAGGATCTTGATGTCGAGCACCGTGGTCAGGCCGCCCAGTCCCTGCGCGCCGATGCCCAGGGCATTCACCTGGTCGTAGAGTTCCAGGCGCAGTTCCTCGATCCGGCTGTTCGCGCCGCGGGCTTTCAGCTCGTGCATGTCGACCGGCGCCATCAGGGATTCCTTGGCGAGCAGCATGGCCTTCTCCGGCGTGCCGCCGATGCCGATACCGCGTATCCCCGGCGGACACCAGCCCGCGCCCATTTCGGGCACGGG
>CAYHXK010000091.1:7627-8858 GCA_964360125.1 uncultured Sterolibacterium sp. | reverse complement strand
TTCCGCAACCGCGCGCGCTGGTGGGACTGGGCAGCGGCGCTGCTCAGCGTCGGCATCGTCGCCTACATGCTGTGGGGCGGCGACGACTTCACCGACCGCGCCACGTCGCCGAACAACTGGGACCAGATCCTCGGCGTCGCGCTGATGCTGCTGGTGCTGGAAGCGACACGGCGCAGCACCGGCTGGGTGATGCCGCTGGTGGTGCTGTGCTTCATCGCCTACGCCATGCTCGGCCCGCAACTACCGGCGCCGTGGACGCATCGCGGCTACGATATCGGCCGCCTCACCGGCCACATGTTCATGACCCTGGAGGGCATCTTCGGCACCGCCGTCGATGTCTCTTCCACGCTGATCATCCTGTTCACCATCTACGGCGCGCTGTTGCAGTATTCCGGCGCCGGCAAGTTCTTCATCGACTTTTCCTTTGCCGCGATGGGCAACAAGCCGGCCGGCGCGGGACGCACCATCGTCCTCTCCTCCTTCCTGCTCGGCGGCCCGTCCGGTTCCGGCGTCGCCACCACGGTGACCCTCGGCGCCGTGGCCTACCCGATGCTGGTCAAGGCCGGCTACGGCAAGAACGAGGCGGGCGGCCTGCTCGCCGCCGGCGGCCTGGGCGCCATCCTCTCGCCGCCGGTGATGGGCGCCGCCGCCTTCCTGATCGCCGAGTTCCTCAAGATTTCCTACCTCGACGTGATCCTGATGGCGATCATCCCGACGGTGCTGTACTACCTGTCGCTGTTCGTGATGGTCGAACTCGACGCGCGCAAGTTCGGCATGCGCGACGTGCCGATCGAACACAAGCATACCGTGTGGCAGCTGACCAGGAAGTTCGGCTTCCACTTCCTCTCGCTGGTCTCGATCATCGTCTTCATGATGCTCGGCTACTCGCCGATCCTCTCGGTGTTCTGGGCCACGGTGGTCGTCTACGTGGTTAGTTTCTTCCACGCCAGTTGCGCGCTGACGCCGAAGAAACTCGTGAGAGCGCTCGAAGCCGGCTCGGTCGGCGTGCTCAACGTCGCCGCCACCTGCGCCGCGGCCGGCATCATCGTCGGCGTGGTGACGCTGACCGGCCTCGGCCTCAAGTTCAGCGACATCGTGATTTCCTATGCCGGCAACAGCCTGCTGATGACGGCGGTATTTACCTCGCTGGTGGTGTGGATCGTCGGCCTGGCGGTGCCGGTGACGGCGAGCTACATCATCTGCGCGGTGATCGCCGCGCCGGCGCTGATTA
>CAYHXK010000091.1:2826-7617 GCA_964360125.1 uncultured Sterolibacterium sp. | reverse complement strand
TCAAACTCGGCGTGCCCGACTACGCCGCGCACATGTTCATCTTCTACTACGCCGTGCTCTCGGAGGTGTCGCCGCCGACGGCGCTGTCGCCCTTCGCCGCCGCCGCCATCACCGGCGGCAACCCGTACAAGACGACGCTGCAATCCTGGAAGTACACCCTGCCGGCCTTCCTGGTGCCCTTCATGTTCGTCCTCGACCCGCAAGGCCAGGGCATCCTGTTGAAGGGGAGCTGGGAGACCATCGCCATCTCCAGCGTCACCGCCATGGTCGGCATCGTCGCGCTGGCCGGCGGCGCACAAGGCTGGTTCCTGAAGCAGACCAAGCTGCCGGAGCGCCTGCTGCTGGTGGCGGCCGGCCTGGCGCTGGTCTATCCGCAACCTCTGGCCGACGTAATTGGCATTGTCCTGATCGTTCTCGTTGTCGTCATGCAGAAATTGCGCAAGCATTAGCCTGCGCCCCTGGCTCCTGCTGCAGCGGAATCTGTAGAGCAGGCCAACAGCACGCCACTCCGATTTGTGCAGGCGCTTGCAGAATACGCCGGCAATGTCGACTATAACCGAAGCGTAGTTCATCACGCGCAGCCACGCAGAAAGCGCCAATCTCCATAACACTGACGCATCGCTCACCTGGATCTAGCCATGAAACCCGAACAACGCGCCCCGGAAACTCCGGCGACGCAATTCCTGCGCAAGCACGGCATCGCCCATTCCGATCACCTTTACAAATTCGAGGAACACGGCGGCACCGGCGTATCGGCACGCGAGCTGAACGTGTCGGAACATTCCGTGATCAAGACGCTGGTGATGGAAGACGAGACGCGGCATCCGTTGATTGTCCTGATGCACGGCGACCGCCAAGTATCGACCAAGGAACTGGCACGCCAGCTGGACGCCAAGAAAATAATTCCATGCACGCCCGAAACGGCGCAGCGCCACACCGGCTACCAAGTCGGCGGCACCTCGCCCTTCGGCATCAAGAAACCGCTATTGATATGTTTGGAGAAAAGCATACTTGACCTGCCGTTGGTCTACATCAACGGCGGTCAGCGCGGCTATCTGGTCGGCGTGCACCCGCACGACATCCTCAGCGTACTGACGCCCCAGGTTGTCGAAGTCGGGAAGGCATAACCCCGTCAATCCCCCTTGCTGCGCTCGATCTGCACGCCGACCCGGCGCACCCCTTTCATGATGCCGAGCTTGGCGATGGAGATTTTTACCCATGGCGCGCCGAACTCGTCGAGCATCAGGGCGATGACGAACTCCCCCAGCGTCTCCAGCAGGTTGAAGTGGCGTTCGGCCAGTTCCTCCCGGATGCGCTCGATCACCGCATCGTAGCGGATGGTGTCGGCGATGTCGTCGTTCTTTGCCGCCGCGTCGGGCACGCCGAAAGTCAGGCTGATTTCCAGCGTCTGCGCCGCCGCCTGCTCGCGCGGAAAAATGCCGACATGCGCTTCGACGCGCATGTCGTCGATGAATATAAAGTCCATGATGGTTTCTTTGCGCCAAGGCTACAATGCTGCACATTTTAGGTGAGACTGCATGACTGCGACCATGACCTCGGCAATTTTCGTTGCATTCGGCTATTTGCTCGGCTCGCTGCCGTTCGCGGTCATCGTCTCGCGCGCCTTCGGCCTGGCCGATCCGCGCAGCTATGGCTCGGGCAATCCGGGCGCCACCAACGTTTTGCGTTCCGGCAACAAACTCGCCGCCGTGCTGACCTTGCTCGGCGACGCCGCCAAGGGCTGGCTGGCCGTCTGGCTGGCTAGCCAGTACTTTGCAGGCGCCGCTACTGCAGCCGTTGCCCTGACCGGACTGGCCGCCTTCCTTGGCCATGTTTTTCCGCTGTTCCTCAAGTTCAAAGGCGGCAAGGGCGTGGCCACGGCGCTGGGCGTGTTGCTCGGACTCTCCGGCCTGCTGGCGCTGGCTGCCGCTGCCGCCTGGCTGCTGGTGGCTTTTATTACCCGCTATTCCTCGCTCGCAGCATTGGTGGCCGCGCTGGTGGCGGCGCTGGCCGGCTGGCTGCTGCTCGCCGATCCGCTCGCCGCCGGATGCGTCAGCGCCTTGTCCCTGTTGCTGATCTGGCGCCACCAAAGCAACATCGCCAAGCTGCTCGCCGGCACCGAAAGCAGAATCGGCGGAGCGAAAAAATGAATTCAAGCGGCCGAATGCAATTCGTGTAGCGGCCAGCGCGGCCGCACCGCAAACCCTCCATGGACCGCCGGCGGCACCCCCGCCAACAAGCGCTGGGCGCCGCAGAAGGCAATCATCGCGCCATTATCGGTGCACAGTTCCAGCTCCGGGTAATACACACGTACCCCGAGCGCAGCCGCCGCCTCGTCGAGACGCTGGCGCAGACGCCGGTTGGCGCCGACCCCGCCGGCCACCACCAGCCGCCGCATGTGGCACTGGCGCACGGCGGCGAGTGACTTGGTCACCAGTACTTCGGTGACCGACTCCTGGAACTCGGCGGCCAAGTCGGCCCGATCGGACGCATCCAGCGGGTGAGTACACACTAGCGTCAGCACTGCGGTTTTCAAGCCGGAGAAACTGAAATCCAGATCGCCGCTCTGCAGCATCGGCCGCGGCAGTTTGTAGCGGCCAGGGGTGCCGGTTTCAGCGAGTTGCGCCAATGCCGGTCCGCCCGGATAGCCTAGATCAAGCAATTTTGCGGTCTTGTCGTACGCTTCGCCGGCAGCGTCGTCAAGCGACTCGCCGAGCAATTTGTAAGCGCCCACTCCGGCCACATGCATCAGTTGCGTGTGTCCTCCCGATACCAGCAGGGCGACAAAGGGGAACTCCGGCGGATCTTTTGCCAGCAGGGGCGAGAGTAGATGGCCTTCCAGGTGATGTACCGGCAACACCGGGATACCCCGTGCCAGGGCAAGCGCAGCGGCGAAGCTGGCGCCCACCAACAGGGCGCCGGCAAGTCCCGGCCCGGCGGTATAGGCAATCGCGTCGATATCCTCCAGACTCGACCCGGTCTCGGTCATGACATGGCGCAGCAATGGCACCAGCCGCCGGATATGGTCGCGCGAGGCCAGTTCCGGCACCACCCCGCCGTAAGCCTGGTGCATGTCAACCTGGGAGTGCACCACATGGCCCAGCAGGCCGCGCAGGCTGTCGTAGAGGGCAATGCCGGTTTCGTCGCAGGAAGATTCGATGCCTAGAACACGCATGGCCGGCATTCTAACCGGCCAGGTCGCGCCAATTTGGCCACAGGGGATTTTTCTCTTGGAAATTGCAAATAAAGTGGTTAGAATAGCCGGCTCTTTGCTCCTCAATCAGGGAAGTACCAAATGCCGGGTATCCGCCTCAAAGAAAACGAGCCGTTCGAAGTTGCGATCCGCCGTTTCAAACGCACCATCGAAAAAACAGGTGTTCTGACCGAACTGCGTTCGCGCGAGTTCTACGAGAAGCCTACCTCAGAGCGCAAGCGCAAGCTGGCCGCCGCGGTTAAGCGCCATCACAAGCGCATTCGCGGCCAGATGCTGCCGCCGAAGCTCTACTAGGCAGCTCTAGGCAACTTTAGCCCCGCTGCATCGGCAAACCGCCGGCACCGCGCAAGCGCTGCCGGCATTTGTGTTACAGGAGCACAATATGTCGCTGAAGAACCGCGTTATCGAAGACATGAAGAACGCCATGCGTGCGCGCGAGACGGCTCGCCTCGGGGCTATCCGCCTGTTGCTGGCAGCGATCAAACAGCGGGAGGTCGATGAGCGCATCGAACTCGACGACGCCGCCATCGTCGCCGTCATCGACAAGATGCTCAAGCAACGCAAGGACTCGATCGAGCAGTACCAGAAGGCCGCCCGCCAGGATCTGGTCGATGTGGAACAGTTCGAAGTCACGGTCCTGACCGCCTACCTGCCGCAGGCGCTTTCGCCGGCCGAGATCGAGGCCATCGTCGCAGCCGCAGTGGCGGAAAGCGGCGCCAAAAGCATGCAGGAAATGGGCAAGGTAATGACCCTTGCCCGGCCAAAACTCGCAGGCCGGGCCGATATGGGAGAGGTTTCAAAGCTGGTCAAGGCCAAATTGACCGGCTGATCCGGATCGTTTCGCCAATTCGCCAATTCGCCAATTCTCCAATCCGCCGGACTGCAGCCTTTCTGGCAATCCGGCGATTAAAATAATCGCTGTCACCGCCAGCGATCTTTTCCGTGATGGAATCGGGATCGGGCGGAAACGAGTTGATTGCCATGATCCCTGAGTCGTTCATCCAGGAATTGCTCTCCCGCATCGACATCGTCGATGTGGTGGAACGTCATGTGCCCTTGCGCAAGGCGGGAGCCAATTACAGCGCCTGCTGCCCGTTCCATGCGGAAAAAACGCCTTCGTTCACCGTCAGTCCGAGCAAGCAGTTCTACCACTGCTTCGGTTGCGGCGCGCACGGCAGCGCCATCGGCTTCGTCATGCAGTATTCCGGACTGGGCTTCATTGAAACCGTGGAAGAACTGGCTGCCAACGCCGGCCTGCAGGTGCCTCGGCAAATCGCCGCGCGCCGCCAGGACGAAGCCCGCAAGGCGCCGCTCACCGATTTCATGGCGCGGGCGGCGAAGTTCTACCGCGATCAGTTGAAGACCAGTTCCCGTGCCATCGACTATCTCAAGGGGCGCGGTCTTTCCGGAGAAATCGCCGCGCGCTTCGGTCTCGGCTATGCCCCGGACGGCTGGCAGAACCTCGAACAAGTGTTCCCCGATTACAAAGCCGCGGAGCTGGCCGAATGCGGCCTGGTCATCGACAACGAACAGGGCCGCCGCTACGACCGATTCCGCGACCGCATCATGTTCCCTAT
>CAYHXK010000091.1:0-2726 GCA_964360125.1 uncultured Sterolibacterium sp. | reverse complement strand
ACAACGAACAGGGCCGCCGCTACGACCGATTCCGCGACCGCATCATGTTCCCTATCCTCGACCAGCGCGGCAATATCATCGCTTTCGGTGGCCGCATCCTGGACGCCGGAGAGCCCAAATACCTCAACTCGCCGGAAACCTCCCTATTCGAGAAGGGACGCGAACTGTACGGCCTGCCTCAGGCCAGGAAAACCATTCACGACAACGATACCGTGATCGTTGTGGAAGGTTACATGGACGTCGTGGGCCTGGCGCAGCTTGGCGTGGAAAATGCCGTTGCCACTCTGGGCACCGCCACCACGGGCATGCATTTGCAGAAGCTGTTCAGATTGACCGATCGCGTGGTGTTCTGCTTCGACCGTGACAGCGCCGGGGACAAGGCCGCCTGGCGCGCCATGGAAACCAGCCTGGAGCATCTGGCCGACAACAAGAGCGTAGAAATTCTGCAGATGCCCGGCAACCAGGACCCGGACGAATTTATACGCGAACATGGCAAGGAGTCATTCCTTGTCTATGCTAAGAGTGCAACCAGACTTAGCGAATTCATGCTGCGAGGACTTGAAAAACGGACAAATCCCTCCACTGCCGAAGGTCGTGCGCAATTGATCCATGAGGCAAAACCACTGCTACAGCGTATTGCGGCGCCGATTTTGCGGGTACAGCTGACCAAGGCGATTGCCGACATCGCCCACCTTTCCCAATCCGAGGTGGAAGCCGGCTGCGGCCTGAAGCCACTGGGTTCGAGCCGCCGTTCGCCGCCGCGTTCTGCGCACCGCCCGGCTGCCCGTTCGATCGAACACCAATTGCTCCAGAACGTGCTGCATCGACCGGAGCGGGCGGCACGCCTGCCGCCGGAACTGATCGCCGGCGACAGTCCCGAGGAAGCGGCGTTGCGCGACATTGCCGATGCTGTTGACCATGGCGTATTGCTGACCGGAGACACTCCGTCGGGTGGCGCTCGAATCGGCCAATTATTGGAGTATTTTCGCGGCAGCGCGCACGAGGCAATGCTGGCTCAGCACGCCAGTGCCTTGATGGACGCGGACTCCGATTTCGACGAGGCCGCCATGGAGCTGGAGTTCAACGACGCCTTGGAGCGCCTGCGCTTCGTCGGGCTGCGCCATGAGATTGATCTCCTCAATGCCAAGGCGCATGGCGAGGGCCTCACAGCCGAGGAGCAGCAGCGCCGTCTGAGCCTGTTGGCGCAAAAAACCGGTGTCGTAACCAAGCCTTCTCAGCGGAACTAAGAGAGTGTATAATTATCTGTTTTCCCCAATCTTCGTCAATCGGATTGGCCTGGACATGAGTCCGCCATCTGCACCCTGACAGCGAGGACATCATGGCCAAAGTAACAGCTAAACCCGTTAAAGCAGCGGCCAAGAAAAAGGCCCCGGCAAAACCCGCCGCAACTGTGCGCCAGCCTCCCCCTCCCCCTCCCAAGCTGGTCAAGGCCAAGCCCGAACCGAAGAGCAAGCGCGCCAAGGACAAGGCGGCGGCCGTGCCTGCAGCGCTGCCCATCGACCTGGACGCCCGCCGCACCCGCCTCAAGAACCTGATCACGCTCGGCAAGGAACGCGGCTATCTGACTTATGCCGAGATCAATGATCATCTGCCCGACGACATGGTCGACGCCGAGCAGATTGAATCCATCATCACCACCTTCAACGACATGGGCGTCCAGGTGTATGACGAGGCCCCGGATGCCGAAACGCTGCTCATGACCGAGCAGACGCCGGCCATCGTCGATGCAGCGGAAGTCGAGGAGCAGGCCGAGCAAGCATTGTCGACGGTCGACTCAGAATTTGGCCGGACCACCGATCCGGTGCGCATGTACATGCGCGAGATGGGCTCCGTCGAGTTGCTGACGCGCGAAGGCGAGATCGAGATTGCCAAGCGCATCGAAGACGGCTTGAAGCACATGATCATCGCCATCTCCGCGTGCCCGACGACCATCGTCGAGATCATCGATTCGGCCGGCAGGGTGGCGCGCGACGAAATGCGCATCGACGAGTTGATCGACGGCCTGATCGATCCCAACGCTTCCTCGGAGATCGAGGCGCTGGTCGAGGACGAAGTAGCGGCGATCGAGGCGGACGAGGACGACGACGGCAGTGCCGCCATTGCCGCATCGCTACTCAAACTCAAGGGTGAAGCGCTCGAGCGCTTCAGCGTCATCGTCCATCTCTACGACAAGATGCGTGTCACGCTGGTCAAGAAGGGCTCGCAGGACCGCGGCTATATCAAGCTGCAGCAGCAGGTCACCGCGGAACTGATGAACATTCGCTTTACCGCCAAGACCACGGAAAGGCTATGCGACTCGGTGCGCGGCATCGTCGACGACATTCGCAAGCATGAACGCAAAATCCTTCACCTGTGCGTGGACAAGTCGCACATGCCGCGCCAGCACTTCATCAAGATGTTCCCGGGCAACGAGACCAACCTCGATTGGCTCAAGCATGAAATCGCCAGCGCCAAGACCTATGGCGCCCAATTGCTGCGTGCCGCCCCGGCGATCATCGAGGAACAACAAAAACTGATCGACATGCAGGCGCGCATCGGCATCTCGCTCAAGGAAATCAAGGACATCAACAAGCAGATGTCCACCGGCGAGGCCAAGTCGCGCCGCGCCAAGCGCGAAATGACCGAGGCCAACCTGCGCCTGGTCATCTCCATCGCCAAGAAATACACCAACCGCGGCCTGCAGTTCCTCGACCTGATCCAGGAAG
>CAYHXK010000090.1:0-9031 GCA_964360125.1 uncultured Sterolibacterium sp. | reverse complement strand
ATCAGGCCGATCTTCCAGCCCGGATGCAGTTGCAGGCTGGCGTCTTCGACGAGCAGTTGGCCGTTGCGGCCGAAACAGAGATTGCGGAGAAGAATCATGATAGAACTTAATTGTGTAAGGCGGGCATTCTATTAGGGATAGTCCGGAAGGCCGGGGAGTTTTCGCCGAGAAGTCGGTGCGCATCCGCAACCAAGCGCGGCGCAGGGCTTGCTGAAACCCGCTGTCAGTGCAATGCGCCGGCAAACATCCCCTGCCAGCGCTGCCACTCCTCCTGGCAGGCAAGCGGGATCTGCGACATGGGGAGCACCGCCAGGAAGCTCAGCGGCGCCAAGCTCTGCGCCACGCGCGTGGCGCGCGCCAGGCACTCGCCCAGGCGCTGATGGCCCTCGGCCCTGCCGGCCACGGTGTTATGGACTATGTCGGGAAAGGAGAAACGCTGCAGCAGGCGTTCGGAGACCAGGCGTATGGGGCAGGGAAACATTTCTTGCTGCAAGCGGATCTTGACGAGCGGATCCTTGCCGCGGCAACGCTTGAGGTACTTGGCCAGCAGCGCCGGATAAGTTTCCGCCACCGCCAGCCAGCCGATGCCCGACACCAGGCCGGCGGAAAACGCGTCGTCGGCCATGCTCCTGGCAATCCCGAAGCTCGGCAGCAGGGCGCGCACGGCGACGCCGGTGGCGAGAGCATTGCGCCAGTAAGCCAGGTAGTCGAATTCGGCGCAGCGCCCCTTTTGATAGCGCGCCATCATCGTCGCGACGAACACCACCCGCTGGACGAAGTCCATTCCCAGGCGCACGATCGCCTGGGGCACCGAAGCCGTTTTATGGGCGCCGGCAAACTGGACGGTATTCGCAAAATTGATCAGGGACAGGGAGATCACCGGGTCGGATTCGATGATCGCCGCCACTTGTCGCGCATCGCCTTTCTTGACGGCCTCCTCGACCATGTGAAACAGGGCGCTCGGCACCGGCAGGTTGTCATGGGACTCCAGGGCATCCAGGAACTCCTGCACCGATGGCGCTTCATCCAGTTGGCTGGGCGATTCGACCACCGCCGACAGCATCCCCAGCGCCACCTCGCCGGCCGCGCCGGTTTCCTTGAGGAAGGCATCGACCCCGAGACCCGACGGGAAACGTCGGGACTCCACTTTGGCTATCTGCTGGCCCGGGGTTCCGGCCCAGCGCGGCACCGCCATGGTGAAACGGCCCCAGGCATCGATCACCGTCCAGCACAGTTTGTCCGGCGCACCTCGATAAGCGATGCCCTTCAGCACGAATGGAATTGCCGCCGGCAGCATCTCTCCGATCGGACGACCGGGGTCATGGCGTGGATCGCACGCCAGCGCCACCACCGCCGGCCAGCCATCCTCGGCCGGCACATAGGCGGCGATCAGGCCGAAACCAGGGCGCGCCTCGCCATTGGCAGGTACCTCAAACTGAAAAGTGCGGGGGTCCATTTTTTCGGGAAATACGCTACAGCAAGCGTGAGTGCGGATTAAACAGTGCCAAAATGAGAAAATTATACGCCGTTTGCTTGGCCGGCCTGTTAGCCGCACCGCCAATGCAACGCCAATGCTGGCGGCAATCCGCCAAGAGTTGCAAGCGACCAGACTCTCGCCGCCGCTCTGCGGGTGTCAGGTTCGCGCATTGATTTCCTCAGCGTTGGCTGCGTCAATCGATTCCCTGGCTGGCGAGATATTCCTCGTAATTGCCCTTGTAGTCGATGATCGCGCCAGCCTTGATTTCCAGAATGCGGGTGGCGATCGAGGAGACGAACTCGCGGTCGTGCGAGACGAACACCAGCGTGCCGGTGTATTTGTCGAGGGCGGTATTCAGCGACTCGATGGATTCCATGTCGAGGTGATTGGTCGGCTCGTCCATCAGCAGCACGTTGGGCTTTTGTAGGATAAGTTTGCCGAACAGCATGCGCCCCTGCTCGCCGCCGGAAATCACCTTGACCGACTTCTTGCCATCGTCGCCGGTGAACAGCAGCCGGCCCAGGGTGCTGCGCACGATCTGCTCGTCCTCGCCTGCGCGTGCCCAACCCTGGATCCAGTCGACCAGGGTTTCATCCTTGGCGAAATCCTCGCTGTGATCCTGGGCGAAGTAGCCGGGGCGCGCCTTCTCCGCCCACTTGAGCTTGCCGCCCTGCGGCGTCAGGCCGCCTAGCTGCTCGCCGGCCAGGCAGCGCAGCAAGGTGGTCTTGCCGACGCCGTTCTCGCCGATGATGGCGACTTTCTCGCCGGCCTCGATGAAAGTGCTGAAGTTCTGGAACAGCGTGCGCTCGTAGCCGTGGCGCAAGCCCTCGATTTCCACCGCGTGGCGGTGGAGCTTCTCTTTTTCGTCCACCTCGAAGCGGATCCACGGGTACTGGCGGCTGGAGGGCTTGATGTCGTCGACCTTGATCTTCTCGATCTGCTTGGCGCGCGAAGTGGCCTGGCGCGCCTTGGATTTGTTGGCGGAGAAGCGGCGCACGAATTCCTGCAACTCGACCACCTTGTCCTTGGCCTTGGCGTTGGCGGCGAGCTGGCGCGTGCGCGCCTGGGTCGAGGCTTCCATGTAGTCGTCGTAATTGCCCGGATACACCTTGAGCGTGCCGTAGTCCAGGTCCGCCATGTGGGTGCATACCTGGTTGAGGAAGTGGCGGTCGTGGGAAATGATGATCATGCTGCTGTCGCGCTGGTTGAGCGTGTCTTCCAGCCAGCGGATGGTGTTGATGTCGAGGTTGTTGGTCGGCTCGTCGAGCAGCAGGATGTCCGGATTCGAGAACAGCGCCTGCGCCAGCAGCACGCGCAGCTTCCAGCCCGGCGCCACGGCGCTCATGGTGCCGTTGTGCTGTTCGGTGGGAATGCCGGCGCCGTGCAACAGTTCGCCGGCGCGCGATTCCGCCGTATAGCCGTCGTACTCGGCGAACTTCGATTCCAGCTCGGCGGCGTGCAGATAATCTTTTTCGGTCGCCGCGGGGTTGGCGTAGATCGCTTCCTTTTCCTGCATGCAGGCCCACATCGGCTCGTGGCCCATCAGCACCACGTCGAGCACGCGGATCTCCTCGTAGGCGAACTGGTCCTGCCTGAGGAAGGACATGCGCTCGTGCGCGTCGAGCGAGACGTTGCCGCCGGAAGGCTCCAGGATGCCGGCGAGGATCTTCATGAGGGTGGTCTTGCCGCAACCGTTGGCGCCGATCAGGCCGTAACGGTTGCCTTCGCCGAATTTGACGGAGATATTCTCGAACAGGGGCTTGGCCCCGAACTGGATGGTGATGTTGGATGCGACTAGCACGGCGATGAATCCTGTCTCGGGTGGTGCGGATGGGGGCTGCCGCAACCGATATGCAGGTGGCGGACCGCCCGAAGGCTTGCGGGGGCCGCAATTCTACCGGGTTTCAGGGAAATGCGCGGCCAGTGTGGCCGGCGCAGGATTGCAGTGTTCAGAAAAATGGCGCGGCGATGCCTTCGCCGGCAAAAGCCCGCTGCGTCGCCGGACGCGCCATCAGCGTCTCGAGAAAGCGCCCGAGATGCGGCCGCTCGCGCGCCGGATGGCGCAACCCGCGGGTCCAGCGGCAGAGCATCAGCAGATAGGCATCGACGGCGCGATATTGCGCGCCGAGCAGAAAGGGTCCTGCGCCGGCGGCCAGCGTCGCCTCGATCCGGTCGAGCATCTCGCCGACCCGGTCCTCGGCATGCGCCTTGATCTGGGCCGCCGCGGCCGCATCGTCGGCCAGGCGTTCCGGATAGAAGTAGAGCAGCAACTCGGCCTGCACGGTGTTGGTCAGGTAGATCAGCCACTTGTAGAACTCGGATCGTGCGTCGCTGCCCAGCGCCGGCGCCAGTTGCGCCTCGGCATGGCGGTCGGCCAGATGCAGGCAGATCGCCGCCGCCTCGTAGAGCACCAGCCCGCCATCGACCAGCACCGGGATGCGGCCGTTGGGGTTGAGCTTGAGGTACTCGGGGCTCTTTTGCTGGTTCTGGCTGCGGTCGACCAGCACCAGTTGGTATTTCGCGCCGATTTCCTCCAGCAGGATGTGCGGCGCGAGGTTGGCATTGCCGGGGTAATAGTAGAGTTGAACCATGGCTTTTCCTCACTCCTCAAGGTCGAAACGGCTGCGTGCTTCCGCTGCGGATTATGCGATGGAATCAGGATCTTCGCACCTTTGCGCGGCGTACTCTCGGCGCGGTTCCGCGACCCGCGGTTGGCCGGATCTTGCCCGGCAGCAATCCTCCCAGGGCGCCTGCCAACACAAATAGCCCGGTTTTCCCCCTCTATTCGATGGTTTGCCTGGCGCCTATGGTGCTAAAGCCTGCAAAATTGTTGTCGTTAAACATATGTACGATGGTTAGGACAATGTCAATGGTCCTGCGGGGACCTGGTTTCACCGGCTGAGGAGACTGAAATCATGAGCGTCGATACTGTGCAGCCTGGACTCGGTGTCCAAGCGGTGCATCCGCAGCAGGATGCTGGTGGACAAGCTGGCCGCGAGCAACGGCGCGACAGCAAGCCCAGGCAATCCAGGCCAGAGGTGGTGGATACGCCAGAACTCTTCCTGAACGCCCTCGGACAAGTCACCGGCGGGACGATCAACACGATTGCCTGAGATCGTGCAGTAGTCCAATCGCGCTGATTGACGGCTGGCAGGGACAGCTCCGCTGTTCCTGACAAATCAGGCGGGACCCTGGACTTCCGGTTCTGCAGCGACGGATTCCATCAGCGCGGCGCATACCGCCTTGACCTGTTTTTCGTACTCTGCCCCTTGCCTTCCGATGTCCTCTCCTGAAAGTTCCGGCGGGAAAATGCAGGTTTGAATTTTCCCCATGTCGCTTTCGTCCCAAAGGCGCGAGAAATCCGGCGCCACGACAGGCATGCCAATCAACATCCAGGCGGGCTTCCAGAATCGATGCATGCCGTCGGAGAGTGCAACGGCCTCGGCTTTCCGCGTCAGGCAAAGGCTTTTCAGTTTTCCCAGCACTCGTTCCACCATTTGTGAGTAGAACCGCACCGTATAGGGATCGGGCGGGGCGGGTTCGGCTTGAAAACGATAGGCATGGAAAACAGCCCGCCGATAGTTATCGGCGGCACTCTCCAGAGCATTTAACGACAGGAAAATATCGCCCCGGACGCGGTAGGCCTGGGCGGCGACTTCGGGATCTCCAACCGATATTCCCAATGTCAGCGACTGGTGCAACTGATCCAGGGCAATCTCGGACTGGCCGCGCTCAAGATTCATTTCGGCAAAGTGGTACAGAACCCACGCAAAATCCCAGCGATCGCCGTTTTTTTCGAACAGATCGGCCGCCTCTTGGTACCATCGAGCGGCCTTATCCGGATCGTTACGCCCAAATCGGTAAACTTCGGCGCGAAAAATATCGGCAAGCCCGCGCACGTGGCGACGCTCTTGATTCGTCCACTGAGAGGGGTCGCCTTCCAGTCCCGCCAGCCGCAGCAATTGGACCAGCGCCGCCTCGACTTCGGGCCAGGCTGTTGAATGCCGATCCACGGTTTCCTTGGGATAGGCATCCTGAAATTTCCGCACCAGCGTCAGGATCTCCCTGTCTCCTTCGGCGCCCTCTCTTTGCCGCCACTCCTTGATCAGTTGGTCGCAATAGGCGAAATCCATGTAACAACCCCACCACCAGAAGGCATCGAAGTAAGCGCGGAGAAATGCCAGGACCGTGGCCGAATCATCACCGGCATGACTGAGGTAATAAAGCCAATGGTTTTTTGCGACCTGCCACTCACTGCTCTCGTAGCGATACCACCCGGCGTAATCCCCGCCGGTTTTCAAGACTTCCTCGATGTCCATCATTTGTTTGCGGAAATAATCGATGGCATGCCGATACTGCGCCTTGCGTTGATCCGCCGACAGTTTGCCGCGTATGTATTCGGCGATCGTCCGTTGCATCGTATAGCGGTTTTCCGGGATGCATTCGATCAATCCCGCATCATTGAGCCGATACAGCATTTCCTTATCGACGCCGGCAACCTCCAAGGCAAGATCCTTCGAGAATGCATGCGGCTTGGGACGCAAAATGGACAGGGCTTGCAAAGCCCGGTGCTCCTCGCCGCCCAACGATTCGTGCGAATAGCTAAGCTCGATGGCGGCGGTGAGAGCGATCGGGGAATTGTCGATTCCTTCCGGATGCCCATATGCTTCTTGCCGCTCCTTCTCGCCGCGCAATGCTTCGAGCGCATCTTTGATACGCTCCGAATCTCCGGCGTAGGATGCCAGTTTCAGCCGGCTTCCCAGCAAGGTGAGCGCCAATGGCAGCCCTCCAGATGCTTCGACCAGTTCCAATGCCGCCTGGGGTTCCGCCTTGACGACCTCGGGTATGAATTGGCTCAGCAGGCGCATGCCCTCTTCATTGGTCAGCTCACGCACCTTGGTGGGCTTTCCGGCGGTGAATTTGATCGCAATTTCCGGAATTCTTGAAATGATCAGATGTCCGCAATGGCTGCCCAGGTCCTTGAAGACTTTTGCCGCATCGTATTGCCATACATCGTCCACCACCAGCAGCATGCGGCGTTGCCCGATTGCGGTTGCAACAAGATCGATTGCCTGTTCCACACTGTGTCCCTGCGCCAATTTTTCATGGTCCACATCGAGCGCCCAGGCCCACCTTTTCAATTCCCCCAGAATGTCCGGATGGCGGCCTAAACTTGCCCACAGTACACCGTCCGGAAAATGTTCCAATACCTGCCGGTCGTTAGCAGCTTCGATGGCAAGCGTCGTCTTGCCGACGCCGGGGAGCACGACCAGCGACTGACCTTTTCCGGTGAATAGCGCGGCCTTGAGTTCGTTCAGCAATTGCTCATGACCGATGATGGAGTGGTCGGACGGGAGGCTTGGCGCAAGAAAGGGCACGGTGCGCTCCTTGCCGTCGACATTCATGACAATGGTGCGGTTGTCGAAGTAATTATCGACTGTGTTGTGATCGCCTATCGTAGGTCCCTGAACAGTCCCTGCGAAGGCGATGGTTTTCCCCTGCGCGTTATCCAAGGCCACGATGGCGTCACGGGCGCTTCGGAGAGTCGCCGAAGTAGTTGGTGACGGCGTTTTGGTCGCCTATGGTCGCACCATAGACCGGGCCGGCGAATTGCACGTTGTACTTGCCCTGGGCATGGCCTTGCGGATCCGCTTTCGCCAACAGCGCCTGGGCGGCCTTGATGATCGCCTCGTCCTTATCGGCGGCAGTTCCCGCCAGGGCATCCTTGACCGGCTCTTTCCAAATTTCCGGCTTCTTCTCGTATCCGCTGAGCGCCGTTTCGGCTTCCGGCTTGCCGGAAAACTTGTTCAGGACGAGTGTTTTTAGACCTTGATAAGCGTCTTTAACCGCTGCAGTGGCGGTTTCTTTTGCTGCGGCCGTGGCGCCAGCCACCAGGGCGGTAAGAATAAGCGATAAAGGATCCATGATTCCTGCTCCTCTGTGGGTGGAAAGCTTCTGAAATCAATATAGATCAAATGCCTGTCATGTCCACATCCGCGCAGCGGCGACAGCCTCAAGCCTGGAATGCCGCGCCCAGCACCGCGATCATGTAGCCGTGATCCAGCACGCCGGCGCTCTCCCGGAGGCTGTGCATCGCCCACATCGGCGAGCCGACATCGACGCTGGCGATGCCCAGGCGAGATGCGACCAGCGGGCCGATGGTGCTGCCGCAACCCAGGTCGCTGCGGTGGGTATATTGCTGGTACGGCACGCCGGCGCGCTCGCACAAGGCAATGAAGCGCGCGGCGCTGTCCGCGCCGGTGGTATAGCGCTGGTTGGCATTGCTCTTGATCACCGGGCCGCCGTTGACCAGCACCCGGTGGCACGGCTCATAGGCGGCGGGGAAGTTGGGATGATAGGCGTGGGCCATGTCGGCGCTGATGAAAAAACTGCGCGCCAGCGCGCGGCGGCGGGCCTCCTCGTCCATGTCCATGCTCGCGGCGATCCGCCCAATGACATCGGAGACGAAGCTCCCGCCCGCGCCGGCGGCGCTTTCGCTGCCGACTTCCTCGTGATCGAAGCAGGCGCAGAGGCAAGTGGCGGCCGGATTTCCGCTCGCCAGCAACGCCGTCAAGGCGGCATGGCAGGAGGCCAGATCGTCCAGCTGGCTGTCGGCGATGAACTCCTGCTCCAGACCCCACAGACTGCCCTTCTGGGTATCGTAAATATTCAGTTCCCAGGTGAGGATGTCGCCCGCCTGCACCTGGAGCTGGTCGGCGATATGCGTGCGGAACCGAGCATCGGCGTCTGTGCCTGCCTTTAAGTCTACGCCTTCCAGGGCCATGCCGAGGATCAGCGGCAGCTCGGTCTGCTTGTCGAGCTTGAGGCCTTTGTCGTTCACTTCCCGGTTCATGTGGATGGCGAGGTTCGGCAGACGCACCATGGGCGCATCGAAGCGCAACAGCCTGGTCGCGAAGCCGCCGGGCGCGCGCACATTGACCCGCCCCGCCAGGCTCAGGTCGCGGTCGGTGAAGGTGGCGAGGATCGGGCCGCCATACACTTCCACCCCCAGCCGCATCACGCCTTCGCTGCTGTGCGCCGCTTTCGGCTTGAGCCGCAGCCCCGGCGAATCCGTGTGCGCCCCCACCAGCCGCAAGCCGGTTTCTTCCAGCGGTTCGGCGCCCAGGATGAAACCGATGATCGAGGCGCCGCCGCGCATCACGAAATAGCGCCCGCCGGCGGCAAGCTGCCAACGCTCGGTTTCGTCCAGCTGGGTGAACCCCTGCGCCAGCAGGCGCTGCGCGCTGCTATGCGCGGCATGCCAGGGGCTGGGGCTGGCGTCGATGTAGGCTAGCAGGTCGGCAGCCTGGGCTTTGATTTCTGCGGGGATGGCCATGGAGAATTCCGTGATTTGGTAAATGCACAGCTTAGCCAACGACGACGCCGCTGTCGAGCAATCAAAGTTGGGTGCGGAGCGACTTTCCGGCAGTTAACCCAAGTGGCTTGCAAGACATATGCATTGAATTGCGGTGCTTTGATGGCGGAAGAGTTTACCAAACAGCATGAAGAGCGTATTGTTTATGCCTTTATCAAATAGCGTTTGCACCTTACACA